>NZ_JASLIP010000034.1 GCF_030152825.1 Corynebacterium sp. | reverse complement strand
CGGTTCAGGTAGCCGAGCATCACCTGGGGGCCACGCACCCACAGCTCGCCGACCTCCGAGTGCCCGTTGCTCGGCCGCGGAATCTCCTCTCCCGATTCGACGGCCGCGAGCTTGTGCTCCGTGTTAGCCACTGGCAGCCCGATGGAGCCGCGCGGCACGCTCATGTCCAGGTTCAGGTGGGTGACCGGGGAGGACTCGGTCATCCCGAAACCCTGGTAGACGTCCACGCCCAGGCGTTCCTGGACGGCCTCCGCGAGGCTGGTATCCAACGCCGCAGCACCCGAGAGCACGGCCCGCAGGCTGCTCAGGTCGAACTCCTCGACCTGTGTGTGCTTCGCTAGCAGCACCGCGATGGGTGGGGCGATGAATGTGAAGGTCACGCCGAAACGCTCGTGGGAGGCGAGGAAGCTGCCCAGCTCGAAACGCGGCTGGGTCACCAGCGTGGCGCGCTGCTTCAGAGCGAGGTTCAGCAGCGCGGTGAGCCCGTAGATGTGGAAGAAGGGCAGCACCCCGAAGACGACGTCCTCCCGGGTCACCAGGTCCTGATCCGCGGCCTGGGAGACGTTGGCGACCAGGTTGCGGTGGCTGAGGCGCACTCCCTTCGGATCCTGGGTGGTTCCGGAGGAGTACGGCAGGACGGCCAGGTGGGTCGCGGGGTCAAAGCTGATGTCCTCGGGCGCGTGGCGCCGCTCGGCCAGCATCTGCTGCATTCCCGAATTGCGGTCGAGGTGGTGGACCTGTTCCTCGCTGAACCCGGCGGCCTGAGCTGCCTGGGCGGCGTGATCGCCCATCGCGGCCAGCGTGACGAGCATGCGCGCGCCTGAGTCTTGCAGCTGCCGGGTGATGGCGGCCTCGTCCGCCAGGAGGGAGACCGGGGTGAGGGTCGCGCCCAGGCGCCAGACGGCGTGGGCGTAGACGACGAAGGCCAGGGAGTTGGGGCAGTGCAGTGCGACCACGTCGCCGGCGCGGATCCCTAGGTGGGAAAGCCCGCCGGCAACACTGTTGATGTAGCTGCGCAGCTGCTGGTAGGTGGTTTCCGAGCCATCGGCGATGTCGATGATCGCGACCTTGTCCTCGTCTGCAGGATCCAGCTGGCCGAAGGTGAATTCGTAGATTCCAACGTCGGGGATCTGGATGTTCTCCCGCGTGCTCTGAACTGGCATGGCTGGTCCTTCCTAAGCGCCATCGGGTGATCGCGCGCTATACGAGGCAAATATCGTTGCGGGCCCGCCTAAAGCGGTAACCGCAGTTGGCACCATGATAAACGCCACGCCACGGGTTTTAGGCCGAATTCACCAGAGCTACCGGTGCGCTATTTCCCGGGTTGCGCATTCAGCCTGCGCAGCGCCCCGCGCGCCACATCCAGATCCGAGGTCTCCCAGAACCGTGGCATGCTGGCGCGGATGAAGGAGCCGTAGCGCGCGGTGGCCAGCCGGGAGTCCAGCACGGCGACGACGCCGCGGTCGTCCACGCTGCGCAGTAGCCGTCCAGCCCCCTGCGCCATCAGCAGCGCGGCGTGGGTCGCAGCGACTTCCATGAAGCCACTGCGGCCAGCTTTGTCTGCGGCCTCCTTGCGGGCCTGCTTCAGCGGGTCGTCTGGGCGGGGGAAGGGGATGCGGTCGATGAGCACCAGTTGCAGCGCGGAGCCGGGCACGTCCACACCCTGCCACAGCCCCAGGGTGCCGAAGAGGCACGCGGACTCGTCCTTCCGGAACTTCTCCACGAGGCTGGACATCGAATCCTCACCCTGCAGGAGGATCTCGTATGGAACCACGCTGCGTAGCTGATCCGCCATCTCCTCGGCCGCCCGGCGGGAGGAGAACAGGCCGAGGGTGCGGCCACCGGCGGCGTTGATGAGCTGGGCGGCGTGGTCGATGAACCCGCTCGATGGGCCACTGCGCCCAGGGGCGGCGAGGTCGCGGGCCACGTAGAGGATGCCGTGGGTCCGGGCGTCGAAGGGGGTGCCCACGTCGAGGGTCTTCGTGTCCTTCGCTGCACCCCATTGGGCGAGCATGGCGGTGAACTTCCCGCCCAGCGCGAGGGTCGCGGACGTCAGAATCACCGTGGACTGCGCGAAGAGCCGCTGCCGCAGCAGGTCGGCGACGGACAACGGTGCGACGCGGACGACTTTGCGGTTGCCGTCGGCAGAGAGCCAGACGACGTCCTCCCCGAGCAGGTCCTCCTGATCCGCGGCGGCATCCGCGGTGGAGGCCTCGAGGACGCGCACGCAGGTATCGTTCAGCTCCTCGGTGGCCACGAGCAGGGCCTGGCGCTCTGCGGCCTTCGCCGGGTCGTTGGCGAACTCGCCGGCGGGTACCGAGTTGATCTGTCGGTTGGTTTTCCACGCCGCATCCTTGAGCACGCCGAGGGGAACCTCCAGGCCGTTGGGGACGCCAGTCCACCGGCCGACGATCCGATCTCCGTCGGTGGCGATCGCGCCGTCGAGGGCGGTGACCCACTCGTCGAGAGCCTCTGTCAGCGCATCGCCGGTGCCGTCCGGGCCGATCTTTCCGGTGCGTTTGGCGAGGATCGCGATATTGGTGGGGGAGAGCTCCGCGGTGGCTGTGGAGGTGATGCGGGACTCAAGCTCGTGGGCCTCGTCGATGACCACGCAGTCGTGCTCCGGCAGGACCGGCACGTCGGAGAGGGCGTCGATGGCCAGCAGTGCGTGGTTGGTGACGACGATGTCCGCCTCCGCCGCTTCCGCCCGGGCCCGTTCTGCGAAGCACTGGTCGCCGAAAGGGCAGCGGCTCGCGCCTACGCACTCCCGGGAGCTGACGGAGACCTGCCGCCAGGCGGTGTCGGACACGCCGCGGTCGAGGTTATCGCGGTCGCCGTCCTCGGTCTCCTGGGCCCACTCGTGCAGGCGGGCCACCTGGGCTCCCGTCTTCGAGATCTGGGAGGGGTCGAGCAGTGCGTCCTCTTCTGCCTCGGGGATGGCCTCGTCGCCGATGCCGTTGATTTTGTTGAGGCAGAGGTAGTTATTGCGCCCTTTGAGGATCGCGGAGGTCAATGGGCGGGGGAGGTGCTCCTCCAGGGCGTCGGCGAGGCGGGGGAGGTCGCGTTCCACCAGTTGGCGCTGCAGGGCGATGGTTGCGGTGGAGACGATGACGGGGACGTTCGTCTGGGTGGCGTGCCGCGCCGCCGGGACCAGGTAGGCCAGGGACTTGCCCGTTCCCGTGCCCGCCTGGACGGCCAGATGAGTGGACTGTTCCATGGCCTCGGTGACGGCATCGGCCATCTTCTGCTGGCCGGGGCGCGGCGCGCCGCCGATGTTGCTGACGGCTGCGGCGAGGAGGTCTTGGGTGGAACTCACGGGAGCACTTCTTCTACGAGTAACGGGAAAGGTACTGGTGGCCGGGCTGGGAAAGGGGTGACCGGGCCGATTGCCGGTCAGCTAGTTCTGGGCCCGCGGTACGTGGCGGACGCTGATCACCGGCTCGTCGCGGGACAGGGCCAGGCCCTCCCACGGTAGGGAGACCAACCGATCGGCCAGCAGCTGGCGGGAGTCCTCAAGGGTCGGCAGGCCATCCACTGGCTCGCCATCGCGGATGAGTGGGACGGAAAGCTCGATGGCATCGAGGATGCCGGTATCCGGGCGGGCCTCGCCGAAGGGGAAGGTGATCTCCTCGACGGCGGTGCCGGTGTCTCGGCAGGTGCGGATAGCGGCCTTCGCCCCGCCCCGCGAGTCCTTGCCGCGGGAGCGCTTGGCTACCGGTGCTCCTTCGACCTCGACGAGCTTGTAGACCAGGCCGGCGGTCGGCGCCCCGGAGCCGGTGACCACGGAGGTGCCCACACCGAAGCCATCCACCGGCTCGCTGCGCAGCGCGGCGATGGAGAATTCGTCCATATCGCTGGAGACGATGATCTTTGTGTTGTGGGCGCCCAGGGAATCCAGCTGGTCGCGGACCTGCTGGGCGAGCACACCAAGGTCGCCGGAGTCGATGCGCACCCCGCCGAGCTCCGGGCCGGCCACGCGGATGGCGGTCTCCACGCCTTCGGCGATGTCATAGGTGTCGACCAGCAAGGTGGTGCCCACGCCGTGCGCGGCGATCTGCGCCCGGAAGGCGGCCTCCTCGTCGGTGGTTCCGTCCGGGTGGGTGTGCAGCAGCGTCCAGGCATGCGCCGCGGTGCCGGAGGCGGGGATGTTGTAGCGGAAGGCTGCCTCCAGGTTCGAGGTGGCGTCGAAGCCAGCGAGGTAGGCGGCGCGGGCGCTGGACACCGCGGCGTACTCGTGGGTGCGGCGGCTGCCCATCTCGATGATGGGTCGGCCGTTGGCGGCGGTGACCATGCGGGCGGCCGCGGAGGCCACGGCGGAGTCCGCGTTGAGGATGGAGAGGATCACCGTCTCCAGGATGACGCATTCGGCGAAGGTGCCGCGCACCGTGAGGATCGGGGAGTGCGGGAAGTAGACCTCGCCTTCCAGGTAGCCGTCCACCTGCCCGCGGAAGCGGTAGTTGCGCAGGTACTCCAGAGTCTCGGGTTGCAGGAAGTCCAGGTTTTCCAGCTGGGCTTCGGTGAAGACGAAGTCCCGGATCGCGCGGAGGACCCGCTCGGTGCCGGCGACGACCCCGTAGCGGCGCTCGTTGGGAAGGCGGCGGGTGAAGACCTCGAAGGCGCACTGCTTCTCTGCCGTGCCGTCCTGCAGCGCGGCTTCCAGCATGGTCAGCTCGTACTTGTCGGTGAGCAGCGCGGAGGAGCGCGGCGCGGAAAGGTAAGGGTCGAGGTGGCCGATCGAGCCGTAGGCGGCGTCCTGTTGTGGGTTCTGGGCTGTGGAAGACAAGTGGATCCCTACGCGTTTTCTTCTTCAAGTGGTGCCGTGGCCGATGAGTGGCCCCGGCGAATACTCACACTCTAGCGACCGGTGCGGACAGGCAAAGAAAAATTCCGCCACGATGCCTTCGCCGCCCCGGCGTGGCGACGGTATCCTTGGTGACATGACTTCCCCGGCTGCACCAAGCGCAACCCCAGTTGCGGAGAAAAAACCCGAGACCCTGACGGATGCCGATCTGCCGTGGCAGTGCATCTGCTGGGACGATCCCGTCAACCTCATGAGCTACGTGACCTACGTCTTCGAAACCGTGCTCGGTTACTCCCGCAAGAAAGCCACCGAGCTGATGATGCGGGTTCACACCGAGGGCAAGGCCGTTGTCTCGTCCGGCGAGCGCGATAAGGTCGAGGGAGATGTAAAGAAGCTCCACACAGCGGGCCTGTGGGCCACGATGGAGCAGGCGGCGGGCTAGTACAACAACACCCGCGAGGCGAGGAGGACTCCCCACCGATGGAACCGTGGAAGAAGAAGACCGGCATGCTGCGTGGCACGCGCTTTGTCACCCAGCTCAACCCCCTGGAGCGGGAGACCCTGGGTAACTGCGCCGCCACCGTCGCCGATGCCCTGATGGAGCGGGTGCGCACCGCGCCGAAGGATGAGCTGGCGGAGCTGACCGGCATGGCCAGCGGCCACTCGGAGCGACCGAGCAGCCCGGCGCTTGCCCGAATCCTGCCGGACTTCTTCGCAGACGGCGCCGAGGAAGTCGAGGGAGATGCCGCGCTGACCCGGCAGCTCAACGAGACCGAGATCATCAAAAATAAGCTGATGAACCTCGCGCTCATCGCAGAGCACATCGGCCCGAACGGCTCGGTGAACATCACCCTGAGCCAGGAGGAAGTCCAGCCCTGGCTCTCGGCTATCAACGACGTGCGGAACTACTATTACGAGCTCTGCCAGCCCGCGCTGCACGGCGCCGAGGGGCCGGACCGCGTTGAGGCAGCCAAGGAACTGATCGCTTGGCTGGCTTTCCACCAGGACAGCCTGCTGCGCGCGATGATGGGGGAGCCGCCGGCGGAGATGATGGACAACCCCGACGCTGACGGTCCGCAGAACCCAGACGACGGCAGTGGCCAGGGGCCGAAGGGGCAGCCCGGCCCAGATGGTCGCCCGACGGGCGAGTTTTAGGATGTCCGCCGAATTGTTCGGCGCCCAGCCGGGGCCCAGCAACTCGCTTATGGACGTCCGTGGCCTCGGCGTGGGCCACGCGATCAGTGAGGGTGGCGCTGGAGACTCTGGGGCCACGATTATCGCCGTACCCGCCGGGGCAGTTGCCTCGGTCGACGTCCGGGGTGGCGGGCCCGGCACCCGCGAGACGGATCTGCTGGAGCCACACAATACGGTCGACCGGGTTCACGCCATCGCACTGTGCGGCGGCTCCGCCTACGGCCTCGCCGCCGCCGACGGTGCGATGAGCGCCCTGGAGGCTGCGGGCATCGGCTTCCCCGTGTTGGGGGAGGAGGCACCCGAGAAGATCGTGCCGATCGTGCCGGGTGCGGTGATTTTCGACCTGCTGTTGGGCCGCTGGGACTCCCGCCCGACCGCGGCGACCGGTGCGGCGGCCACCGACGCTGCACTGCGCAGCGCGAGCATCGCCCGCGATGAGGAATCAGCAACCGGGCAGGGCGGCGATGATTCCGCACTTGCCGCCGCTACCGCATCGGGCAACCTCGGCGCGGGGTTGGGCGCCTCCGCCGGTGCCCTGAAGGGCGGGTTCGGGCAGGCCAGCGCGGTGCTCCCGGAACTGCCGGGCGAGCCGGCGGCGCTCAGTGGGGCGACGGTGGCTGTGGGCATCGTCGTCAACCCGCAGGGTGCGGTCTTCAACCCGGCCACGGGGCGGCTGTGGGGTTTCGACTCGGAGCTGGCCGGTGAGTTCGGCGCGGCGTCGACCACGCCGGTCTCCGAGGAGGCCGCGGAACGCTTGAGCGGAATGAACCTCGCAGGCACCAAGTTCCCCGCACCCGGCGACGGGCAGTCTGGTGGCGATAGCCCGCAGCTCAACACCACCGTCGGCGTGGTCGCAACGGATGCCCCGCTCACCAAGGCACAGGCCAAGCGCCTGGCGCTTTCCGCCCACGACGGCCTGGCGCGCGCGATCCGCCCGGCCCACATGCCCATGGACGGGGATACCCTCTTCGGGCTGGCCACCGGCACCCGTAGCGGCAGCGTGGACGCCGTGGGCATGTCCGTGCTCGCCGCGACGGCCGCCAACTGCGTGGAGCGCGCCATCGTGCACGCCGTGCTGGCGGCCGAGCCCGCCTACGAGCACCCCTCCTGGCGCAGTATCGTGGGCGGTTAAAGAATCCCACGGCCTGCCCCGCCACCGCGCCGGGGTGGTGCCATCCCTCAAGTTCAGGAGCCTGAACATGCAGAACCTCGCCTTCGCCCTGCGGCTCGTGGGGGTCGCCTGGATTGTCCAGGTCATCAACATGATGCTGGGCTACGGCCTCAACGCCTTCGGCATTCGGCCCGGCGACCCCTACGGCCTTCTGGGCGTGTTCACTGCGCCCTTTCTGCACGGTGGCTGGGACCACCTCATCGCCAACTCCATGACCGCGGTCGTGCTCATCACGATGATCTGCTGGTCGGGCAGACGCGCGTTCTGGCGCAGTTCCCTGATCATCCTGCTCGCCAGCGGGGCCGGAACATGGCTTATTGGCGGCGCGGGCACCGTTCACGTGGGCGCCTCCGGCATGATCTACGGCTGGGTCGCATTCCTCATCACCCGTGGGCTCTTCACCAAGAAGCTCAGCCAGCTTGCCGGTGGGGTCGTGGTCCTGGTGCTCTACGGCTCCCTGTGGACCGGAATCCTGCCCACCAACCAGGCCATCAGCTGGCAGGGCCACCTCTGCGGGGCGCTGGCCGGAATCCTCGCTGCTTGGCTGATTCCGAAGATGCCCACCGCCACGCGGGCCGTGCGCACCGCAGGCCGTGCCTCCCTCGGCATGTAGCCACGGCCAACCAACCCCAGGACGCGGCCGGCGCACGGATGCTTGGGGCCGTGAGCGACGTCATTAAACTAAAACAGCGAGAACGACGAAGGAAGGACCGAGTAAGCACATGGCGGAGCAGGCGGACGGCGGCAGCGCGGCAGGCAGCGGCCCGGAGCAGGAATCCCACAACAACGCGCCCATCGGGATCTTCGACTCCGGGGTCGGCGGGCTCACCGTGGCGCGCACGATCGTGGATCTTCTGCCGCACGAATCCATCATCTACATCGGGGATACCGCGAACTCGCCTTATGGGGATAAGACGATCGCGCAGGTTCGCGAGTATGCCCGGATGGTCGCTGACGAGCTGGTCTCCCGCGGGGTGAAGATGATCGTCATCGCCTGCAACACCGCCTCCGCCGCCTTCATGCGCGACGCCCGCGAGCGCTACCCGATCCCGGTCGTTGAGGTCATCCTCCCCGCGGTTCGCCGTGCCGTGTCCGCGACCCGGAATAACCGCATCGGCCTGATCGGGACGCAGGCGACGGTGACCTCCGGGGCCTATCAGGACCTCTTCGCCGCTAGTCCGGACGTCACCGCCGTCGCCCAGGCATGCCCGCAGTTCGTGCCCTTCGTGGAGCGGGGGATCACCTCGGGTCGCCAGATCCACGCGTTGGCGGAGGGCTACCTCGAGCCGCTGAAGGAGGCCGGGGTGGACACCGTGGTGCTGGGGTGCACGCACTACCCGCTGCTCACAGGGGTGGTGCAGTTCGTCATGGGGGAGGACGTCACGCTGGTGAACTCCGCGGAGGAGACCGCGAAGATGGTCTACCGCACGCTGGCGGAAAGCGGGCAGCTGGCGGATAACGACCCGGAGCGTCAGGCCACCTTGTCCTTCGAATCCACCGGGGACCCGCACCGCTTCGCGCAACTCGCACAGCGCTTCTTGGGGCCGAAGATCACGAGTGTGTCGCAGATCCCGGAGCTGCTGCGCTAGTCCCTGCGCTAACGCCTATTCTAGCCCTTGGGGCGCGACGGAACCGCCCCGGAGTCGGTCCTGGATAGCCCGGAAACTGCCCCGCTGAACGAAACCTGATCTAAAGCTTGCCCAAATATCGAAAAACGCCGGGCGTCGTGAAACAATGTCCACTTATGGAGATGCTTGTGTTGGGTTGTTCCGGAAGCGTGCCCGGCCCCTCGGTCGCGGCCTCGGGGTATTTCCTGCGCAGCGCGGCGGGCGAGGGCGTGGTCGTGGACCTGGGCTCGGGGGTGCTCAAGCAGATGCAGCGCTATGAGGGCATCGACCCCTCCGATTGCCACGTCGTCCTCTCCCACATGCACGCCGACCACTGCTCGGACGTCCCGAGCCTGCTGGTGTGGCGCCGCTACCACCCGTTCGCGCCGGCGAGCACCCGCCACAAGCTGATCGGGCCGAGCATCGCAGCCAAGCACATCGGGCAAGCCAGCGCCGACTCCCCGGAGGCGCCGGACGACCTCACCGACACCTTCGAGGTCCTCGACCACGTTGTCGGGCCGGAGAGCGACTTCGACGCCGAGACCTGGCCGCATCACACCATCGGTGACCTGCGGATCTATGCCGTAGACGCCATTCACCCCACCGAGGCCTACATCATCCGCTTCGAGGACTCCTCCGGCTTCTCCGTGGTCTACAGCGGCGACACCGCACCGACCCCGGCCCTGGCGCGCATCGCCGCGGGGGCGGACGTCCTCGTCTGCGAGGCGACCTGGGGCGATGGGGGAGCGACCATGCCGGAGGGCATGCACCTCTCCGGCGCGGAGGCCGGCGAGGCCGCCCAGGCAGCGGGCGTGGGCCGTCTCATGCTGACCCACATCCCGCCATGGGGGGATAAGGCCGCCACCGTCGCCGCGGCCGCCCGCCACTACACGGGGCCGATCGAGGTCGCCCGGCCGGGTCTGCGCATCAGCGAGCAGCACTAAGCGCCCGCTACACTGGCTGGCATGTCTAATACGCCAGAACAAAGCACCCATACCCGCGCCGATGGCCGCAGCGTCGACCAGCTGCGCGACATCCGAATCACCCGCCGGTTCACCACCAACCCGGCAGGCAGCGTGCTCGTCGAATTCGGAAACACCCGGGTGATGTGCAC
>NZ_JASLIP010000033.1 GCF_030152825.1 Corynebacterium sp. | reverse complement strand
TGGTGGGCGCGCTGCTCAGCTAAGGGCGGGGAGGGGCGCTTACTTCGCGTCGGAGAGGAAGTGCGCCGCGCCAGCGGATGCTGCGGTGACCGCGAGGACGGCCGGCCAGGCGCCGATCTTCTTCGCCAGCGGGTGGGAGAGGCCGAAGGCGCCGAGGTAACCGGCGGTGAGAGCAGCAGCGGTGGGCGCGCCGGTCTTGGCGTTCCAAGAGCGGGCGGCGTAACCACCGGCAGCAGCGAGGATTACGCCGCCGAGCGGGCGGATCTCGGTCTCGCGGGCGGTGAGCCAGCCACCGATGAGCCCGGTGGCGATGACAGCGGCGGTGTTGACGTCCTTGGCCTTCTTCAGATTCATAGACATGCCCTCAGATTACCCGCGGACGTAGCGTTGAGGGCGGAAGAAGAAACAAGCGGAATGAAGGAGCGAGCAGATGGAGCTGGCGAGGGTCTACGACGTCGTGAACAGTGGCGCGAAGGGGAGCGACCAGGGCAGCGGCGGCAAGGCGGAGGCGGACGCTTGGTTCCTGGTCGACCGGCTGTGGCCGCGGGGGATATCCAAGGAGAAGCTGCCACTAACGGGCTGGCCTAAAGAGCTGACTCCCTCCTCCGAACTGCGCAAAGAGTTCCACTCGGGCGAGCTGAGCTTCGTGGACTTCGCCAAGCGCTACCGCATGGAACTCGATGACGCTCTCGATGACGGGGACCTTGAGGGCGCGCTGCGAGAACTCGAGGAGGCCGGCGCCAAGCCGCCCCGCTCGGATGCGCAGAGCGAGCAGACCGCGAAGGATGGTGTGCTGCTGCTGTACGGCGCGAAGGACACCGAACACAATCACGCGGCCGTTCTCCTGGAGTGGCTCAACGCGACGCTCCGGGATCGACGCCATCGCTAAGATATTTTGTATAAAAAAATAAACCTGGCATAAAATTGCAGGTGCTGGCAAAATGGGATGATGGATACATTGATTCTCGCAGCACAAGCAACCCCGGCCCTCGGATTCATCGGCTGGATCATCATCGGCGGTCTGGCAGGTTGGATCGGCTCGAAGATCATGGGCACCGACGCGCAGATGGGCGTTATCGCCAACATCGTCGTCGGTATCATCGGTGGCTTCATCGGTGGCTGGGTCCTGACCTTGTTCAACGCTGACTCCGGCGGCATGATCTGGAGCTTCCTGACCTGCCTGCTCGGCGCAGTGATCCTCCTGTGGATCCTCAAGATGGTTCTGCCGAAGCGCTAAACCGCCTCCGGCACAACCCCAACCCAGGGAGCCCTTCGGGGCTCCTTTTTCTTTGCCTTAACCTGCCGTGGGGTCCTCTGGCCAGGCGTGCTTCGGGTAGCGGCCCCGCATATCCTTGCGCACCCCCTGGTAGGGCCCGGCCCAGAAGCTCGCCAGGTCATCGGTCACCGCCACCGGTCGCTGCGCCGGGGAGAGCAGGTGGAACTGCACCCGCCGTCCCGCGATGCGCGGGGACTCCGTGAGGCCGAAGACGTCCTGCAGCTTCGTCGCCAACACCACGGGCTCGCCCGCATCATCACTTACCGCACCGTCTGCGGCGCTTCCGATCAGCACCTCCGGGTAGGTCAGCCGCCGCGTCCGCCCACTCGGCAGCTCCAGGGACTCTGGCGCGAGCTCGTCGATCGGAAGATCCCATGGGATCAGCCCGCGCAGCAGGCTCGCCACATCCGGCCGCCGACCGGCAGCGATATCCGCCGCCACGAAGCTCAGTAGCTCCGCCGGCAGCCCCGCCCGCAGATCCGGGTAGCCCGATCCGCCCTCGAATCCGGCGGCAGCGGCGTCGTGCAGGTACTGCATGCGTTTCACCAGCTCACGGGCATTCCCGCTGAGCTGCAGCATCTCCTCCAGCTGCTCCGGGCTGGCCTGCGTGATCGCGGCGGACACCGCCTCTTCCGCTTCCGCCGCGCTGGGCTTGGCTGGGGCGCTGCTCAACTCGATCGCCCCCACGACCGTCCGTTCCCGCGCCTGCACCCGCTTCTTCTCCAGGCTGTAGCTCGCGGTCCTGTCCTTGACGACGCCACCGGCTGCGGCCAGGGCCAGCTCCTCGGAGATCGGCATGGCAGAGCGCAAGATCGAACCCGTCCCGGACCTCCGCGCGGACGCCGACTCGCTGCGTCCGATATCCGCCACCGCGAACCACTGCTCATTGTGTGGCGCATCCACCCCGGGCATGCTCTTCGGGATCACCGCCCCGGTGCCACCCACGGTCAGCACCCGCTCCGACCCAGGCTCGACGCGCCGGGCGAGCAGGTCCGGCCGCGCGCACGCGATCGTGTAGGCGATGGCGTCCTCCCCGGTCAGCGGGCCGCGGGGCTCCCGCGGGGCGTGTGGCTGCAGCAGGCGGACGAGCCTGCGCACCGCCGGGTCCTTCGGCGAAATATCCCGGATCGCGCCGGCCGGGGCACGCTGGGAGCTGGCGACGTCCAGAAACTGCAGAACACGGGCCACGAGCTCCACCGGGACGCGCCGGCTGGCGAGCAGACCGCCACGGGCGTGGCGCGGATCGAGGGGGAGCGTGACCAGCAGTTCCCCGAGCTCGGTGATGGTCCCGTCGGCGTCGAGCGCCCCCAGCTGGCGGAGCGTGGCGAAGGCGGCAGCGGCGTTGTTCTGGGGGAAGGGGTCCGGCAGCGCCAGCCCCTCGCCCATCGGCGCGCCCCAGGCGGCGACGTCCAGCAGCGCGCCGGTGAGGTCGCTGGTCTGGATCGCGGGGGCGGCGAACTCCGGCAGCCGGGCCCACTCATCCGCGCTGATCAGGCGGAATACGGTGCCCGGTCCCTCACGGCCCGCACGACCCGCCCGCTGCACGCAGCTTGCCTGGGCGGCGGACTCCGTGACCAGGACGGACATGCCGCGGGAGGAATCGCGCCGGGAAACGCGGGACAGGCAGGTGTCCACGACGACGCGCACGCCCGGCACCGTGATCGAGGATTCGGCGACGTCCGTGGCGAAGATGACCCGGCGGGAGGGGTTGGCGCTGGTCGCTCCGCGCGGATTCACGATCTCGGACTGCTGCTTCGGGCTGAGCTGGCCGTGCAGGGCGAAGGTAGTGAGCTCGGGGAAGTCGAATTGCTGCGCGAGCAGCTCCGTACCTCGGATGCTCGGGACGAAGGCCAGGATGTCGCCCTCGGTGGTCTCCGCGAGCGCGCGTTGAACCCCGGCGGCGATGAAGGCCTCGATGGATCCGGACTGGCCGGGGCGGCTATCGCTGCGCCGGTGGGTGATGGAATCCGCCGCAGCGGCGTAGTGGATATCCAACGGGTAGATCGGGGCGGGAACGTGCACCACAGCCTCCGGTACCCCGAGCAGATTGGCGAAATGCTGGGCGTCCACCGTCGCGGACATCGCCACGACCAGCAGGTCATCGCGCAGTTCTCGCAGCTGAGCGGCGATGGCGAAGACCAGGTCGGACTCGATATGGCGCTCGTGCACCTCATCCACGACGATCGCCCCCACCCCAGGCAGGTCGGGGTCCCGCAGCATGCGCCGAAGCAGAACGCCCGGGGTCACCATCTCGATGCGGGTCTGCCTGGATACGCGGGAGTCCCCGCGGACGGTATAGCCCACCTCGTCGCCCAGCTCGGTGCCACGCAGCTCGGCAAGGCGGGCGGCGGCAGAGCGGGCGGCCACGCGCCGGGGCTGGGTCACGATCACGCGCTGGTCGGGCGCAATCAGCTCGGCATCGGAGAGGAACTGTGGGGCCAGGGTGGTCTTACCGGTGCCCGGCGGGGCGTGCACCACGGCCGCTCCGAACTCCGCGAGCGCGCTGAGGAGGGCCGTGCGGCCAGCGGAAAAGGGCAGGTTAGGGGTGGGGTTGGTAGACATGCTACCTATCAAATTAGCCCACGGTGGCGCCCAGTTGTGTCGGGCGCCGGGGTAGAGGAGTCACCGGGCAGAGCAATGGAGTGCCATTGCCGTGGACTTGAGGTGGGGGCCTAGCGGACGGAGGTACGTAGCATGCTGAGCAGGTCGTCGGCCTCGCCGATGACGTCGTCGCAGAGGACGTCGAGCAACAGAGCGACCAGAAGCAGGGTGACGATGCTGACCACCAGGAGGGTCGACGTCACAGTGAACCCCAGGCGAGAGCCGGGCTCCTCGCCTTCGCAATAGAATGGGAGGGTTACGCGTGGCGTGGGCTTGTCCTGCGGTGCCGTATTGATGGGTTGGCCATCGGAGGTGAGGAAGCCGCCGAGCGCGGGGAGGGTGGCCTTGAAGGTGCCGGTATCGCGCGGTTCGTCGTCCTCGGGGTGATCATTCGTTGGGCGAGGGCGGTTCATCGATGGTGTGCTCATCGGTGTTGATGCCCTCCTTTGCTCTTTGCTCGCCTGAAAACTGCTCGATCACGTGCGGATCGATGAGGTGTAAGGGGATGTCTGCTGTCTGCTGTACTGGCTACCGTATGGCAGCCCGATGCGAGAAGAGGCACCCGGGATAATTAGCTGATTTTAGCTATATGAATACCATTTTCGCAAGCAGCGAAGCGGGGGTAGTTTTTCGAAATCTGCGAAAGGGAAAACCCGCTGACCAGGAGGTTTGAGAATGATTTGACTCGGCGGCGGGGCTGAATTCTGCCTTAAGCGTGGGGCGATGTCTGCTGCGCCCGCTAATGTGCACAGCGAAGTGCACGGCGAGCCGCACGGGGCGCAGGTCACGAGCGGCGAGCCGATACTTCGCACAGCCTAAACTCGAGGGGGAATTATGGATAAGCACACATCTGACAACCACCGCCAGCCTGTCACTACCGCACGCGGCAACATCATCGGCGCCGATGGCGTGGTTCGCCCGCCCTGGGCCACGCGCTCCGAGCTGGAGCGGGAGTACTTCGACGAGGAATGGGGCCGGCCCATCATCACGGAATCCGGCCTGCTCGAACGTATCTGCCTCGAGGGCTTCCAGTCGGGGCTGTCGTGGGCGACGATCCTGCGCAAGCGTCGCGCTTTTAGGGATCACTTCTTCCTTTTCGACGCCATCCGCATCACGCAGATGAGCGCCGAGCAGCGCGAGGCGGCCCTCGCAGACCCCGCGCTGATCCGCAACCCGCAGAAGCACAGCGCGATCTACCGCAATGCTGAGGCCACGGTGGCCCTCCGGGAGGACCCGGAGCTGCAGGGGCTACCGGAGGACCATCCGACGCGGGAGATCCTGGGCGGGGCGGTGCGCCGCCTGCCCGCGGGTCTGCCGGTGCTGATCTGGTCCTACGCCCCAGCCGAGCACCAGCCCCCAGCGCACATCGCAGAGATGCCCTCGGAGTCAGAGGAGTCGGTGGCGATGGCCGCAGATCTCAAACGCCGCGGCTTCACCTTCGTGGGCCCGACGACCTGCTATGCGCTGATGCAGGCCATCGGGATGGTCGACGACCGGGTGCCGGAGCCGGACGCAGAGCAGCCCTAGAGG
>NZ_JASLIP010000013.1 GCF_030152825.1 Corynebacterium sp. | reverse complement strand
CCGGATAAACACGCAGCACTCAAGGACGCGATCCGGGAAAGCTTCGAACGTAACAAGCATCGCTACGGCTATAGACGAGTGCTCCTTGACCTGCGCAACCAAGGCTGGGCGGTCAACCACAAACTCGTCTACAAACTCATGCACCAGATGGGGCTGCGAGCCAAGATCCGCCAACGCAGGCCCTATGTTTCCTACACCGGGACGATCAGCCACATCGCTGACAACAAACTTGACCGCAAGTTCACCCCAGACAAGCCAAACACCGCCTTTGTCAGCGACGTCACCGAGTTCAGAGTCGCAGGCCGCAAGGTCTACCTGTCACCGGTGATGGATTTGTTCGACCGCTCAATCGTCGCTCACACCGTGGCCACATCACCGTCGACAGCGTTGACCACCGATTCTTTGTCCAAAGCGATTGCAGCGTGTGCACCTGAACCCGGGTGGATGATGCACACCGATCAAGGATTCCAGTACCAGCATTCCTCCTGGCGCAACCTGATCGGCCACAACGGTGGTGTTCAATCGATGTCGCCTAAAGCCAACTGTTACAACAACGCGGTCATGGAGAACTTCTTCGGCCACGTGAAAACCGAGATGTACCACGGCGAAGTCTCCGACACCGTCGCAGAGTTCAACCAAGCAATCGACGAGTACATCGGGTGGTACAACACTGAACGAATCCAACAACGACTCAAGGGCCTGACCCCGATGCAATATCGGAATCAGACCCTTGAACCCCTCACCGCCTAGAGTTAAACCAGTCCAACTTTCGGGGGCTAGTTCACTCCACCGTGATCCCTGCTGTCTTCATCCGCTCGATAAAGTTCAGCAGGTCCGTGGTGGACCGGGCGAGCCGGTCCGGACTCTTGACCCGGATAGTGTCGCCCTGCCGCACATACGACAACATCTCCTGCAGTTGCGACCGTCCGCTCATGTCCTTGCCCGAGATCTTCTCGGAGTACAACCGGTCGACCTCGCCCAGGGCCTCGATCTGCCGGTCGAGGTTCTGTTCTTCGGTCGAGACGCGGGCGTAGCCCACGATCTGACGCTTATTCTGTTCGCCCACGTCTAGACCATCCAATCAGTATTGTTCACAAGTGTTCGTCTTGCTGGAAAACGACTGTGGATGTGATCGTTATGTGGCGTGGATTTTTGATCGCTCTGTGTCGTGATGCACCGCTCTCTGCTCCGTGGCATGGGCGCAGTTTTTCACTGTTGCAGCAACAGCATAATCGCCCCTGGCGGCTGAAAAGTACCAGCCTTCAGGGGCGAAAAGATGAGGCTAACGAGTCAGGTCAGAGCGTGTCCAGAGTGCGTTTTGCCTGCGTCAGTGTGACCTCGGGGTGCTCGCGGCGCAGCTGGCGTGCAGCACTCGCCAGCCCTTCGCTGTTCAACTCTCCTCGTAGGAACTCTTTCTCGCTGTCGGTGAGGCTGACCACTGCCGGCTCGCCCCGTCGCTTTGCGAAAGCGAGAACCGCTCCGAGCAGTGCGAGCGCAAGGCAGACGAAGCCAACCACTGCACGCCATGATGTCGGCCCATCCGACATCGCGATCAGCAGGCAGCCTATGACCAACAGGGCCACAGGTGCACCAAAGAGCTTTGCGGTCATGTCATCTCCTCCGGTGCAAGGTGTCAGCAGTTGTCCTGGATAGCAGAGATGCCCAGAAGCTCGGCAGCAGTAGCCCCAGCAGCCGCGAGGGCTCCCTCTAGCTTCTCCGCATTAGAGGTGGCTCCCGTCAGCAGTTGAATTGCTTCCTTGACGTTGCCGACTGCCTTCACGAACTTGGCTAGCTTGAGGACCGCCCCGGCGGGAACGGCGATCGCTGCGGTAACAGCCGCCACACACTTGGTCCATCCCCAGGCTCCATCAGGATCTGCGGTCACCGGGTACTGCAGATCAGGGCTTAGATCTACCTTTTGGACAAGGCGGTTGTCCTGCACCTCGAAGTGAGTATCGACCTGTTTTCCCTGTGCATCGACTGCCCATGGAGCCTTGATGCGTCCTGCAGCCTCACCCTCTTCTGAACGGAAGAACGCGCCGCCGTCGGGGGCTTCGTCAAGGGTGAACCCCTCGGGAAGGTCGAAGTCGAACGCGTAGGTGTCCGGGGAGTTGGCGTCATCGATAGTGACGACCTGTGAGAAGGAGTCCCCTTCCTCTGCGGATTCGATGGAGTATCCACTCTGCTGCTCTGTGGTGGCGGAGCGGGCTGATAGCTCTGGTGTCGGAGCAATACTGCTTCCTGTGATGGTGGCTGCACCATGTTGAGCATCGTGGACTGTGGAAACCGCAGTCTCCGTTGTTTCGATCTCGCCAGTAGGCGTAGCAGCAGCATGGCCTGTCAGGGCGAGCGACAGCATGACTGCTGTGCCTGCCGCTGCCGACTTCTTGAGTGTGGTCACATTCACGAGCACTCTCCTTGAGCGGTAGGCTAGTCGACCCTTGCCGACCAACTATTGTTTAGCATCTGATCTAGTTGCTGTCCATGGCTCAATGCGAAGGTTAACTGGAGATTCATCATATAGCCGGGTGTAATTATGGAAGATAGGTAATCCTATATATTGAAGCCTCATCGCGTTGGGCGCGTTTGTGGTTCGATCGGAATGGGTCTCATCAACCTAACTGTTACGACAATGCGGTCATGGAGAACTTCTTCGGGCACGTGAAAGCCGAGATGTATCACGGTGAAGTCTTCGGCACTGTCGCAGAGTTCAACCAAGCGATCGACGAGTACATCGACGAGTACATCGGGTGGTACAACACGGAACGCGTCCAACAACGACTCAAGGGCCTGACCCCGATGCAGTATCGGAATCAGACCCTTGAACCCCTCACGGCTTAGAATTAAACCAGTCCAACTTTCGGGGGCTAGTTCACTCCTTCCCCGAGGAGGGTTTCTTGATGGAACGCCAGCCACCAAGAAGCGCTCGCAGCGTACTCAGCAGCGGTCCCGCGCCCTTATTTCACGACCGGTCGCACGCTCACGGTCTCCAGGCAGGCCTCAGGCCCCATCTCCGCGGCTAGCCGGACCGCGGCGGCGATGTCCTCCGCCCGGACGTACACACCCGGGTCGTAGCTATCGTTCCCGGCCTGAGTCTGCAGCTCGCGCTGCATATCCGAATCCACTTTCCCAGGGTGCACGGAGCTGACCCGAACCTTCCCCCGCTCCTCCTCGCGCAGGGCATCCGTGATCGCCTTGAGCGCGAACTTTGAGGCTGCATAGGGCCCGTAGCCAGGGCCGGAGTTGTGCCCCGCCCCGGAGTTGATGGCAATCACCATGCCGCGCGCCTCACGCAGCGCCGGCAGCAGCAAGCGCGTCAGCTCGGCCACGGCGATGACGTTGACGTCGAGCACCTCTCGCCACATCTGAAACGGGGCCTCGGCGAGGGGAGCATGCCCTGTCACGCCTGCAGAGTGCACCAGCAGGTCGAGACTCTGCGGGGCGACGTCGGAAGAAAAAACCTCCGCCAACGCCGCGGGTTCAGACAGGTCCGCCGCAACCACCTGGGCGTCCGGAAAATCCGCCCGCAGGCCTCGAGCGGAGGCATCCGAGGAGCAGCACAGGATGAGTCGGTGATCGCGGGAAAGATCTTCCGCGATCGCCCGGCCAATGCCGCGGGACGCGCCCGTGATCAGCGCGAGGGGCCGATTGCCGCTGTTGCTGGAGGTGGAATGGTTCTGATTCAAAGCTGCGTTATCCATGCTCACCATGCTAATGAGCAGCCCGCGAGCTGCACCATCCCGGTCGAGCTGAGCAAAGCCACCCGAGCGGGTAAACTTGGGGCTATGAGCTTTGGAATGAACAACGCTCTCGGGCTGCGCGCGCCCAAGGGCAACATCGACCTCAAGTCATTCGACCCTCGCGAAACCCCGGGGGTGCGGGGCAAAGGCGAGAAGTTCGAGAAGCGGATCAACAAGGCCTATAAGAAGATCGCCGAGGAGCTGCGCGCCGAGCAGGCCAAGCTCTACGCCAACGGCGCCAGCGACGAGCAGGTCGGCAGCATCCTCATCATCCTGCAGGGCGTGGACGCCTCCGGTAAGAGCGGGGCCACCAACGCGATCCTGCAGGCCGTATCCCCGCAAGGCGTGAACGTCGCCACCTTCGCGGAACCAGTCGAGTCGATCGACGATGCCGACAACCGCGACTTCCTGGCCCGCATCCGCCACGAGCTGCCGGGCAACGGCGAGATCGCCATCTTCGACCGCTCCTACTACGAAGACGTCCTGGTCTCCCGCGTGGAGGGGCTCAGCGACGTCGAGGAAATCGACCGCCGCTACGACGCCATCCGTCGCTTCGAGAAGAAGCTGGAGGCCGACGGCACCCGTGTCATCAAAGTTCTCCTGCACATTTCCCCGCAGTTCCAGACCAAGAGCTTCCTCTCCCGCCTCCGCAACCCGGCGCAGCGCTGGCGCTACTCCCCCAGCGACCTCGGCGTGCAGAAGAAGTGGGATGAATACCAAGAGGCTTATGCCCGTGCCATTGAGAAGACGAACAGCGTCGCCCCGTGGTACATCGTGCCCAGCGATAAGCAGGACTACGCCCGACTCGTCGTGCGCTACCTGCTGCTCAACGAGCTGCGGAACATGACGCTGGAGTGGCCGGAGGTCGACTTCAACCTCGAGAAGCAGCTGAAGAAGGTCGAGAAGGCCGCCGTCAAGGCCGAGGAGAAGGCCGCCAAGGGCGAAGAGAAGGCAGCAAAGGACGGCTAGGCGGAAGAAGAACTAGTGGCGGTGCACGGTCGCCGGCAGCAATAGCGAACACCAATAGCGAAGCCAGGCAGGGGAAACGCTCTCCGGCCTGGCTTTTCGTGCCCCCAGTGGGACTCGAACCCACACTGCGCGGATTTTAAGTCCGCTGCCTCTGCCAATTGGGCTATAGGGGCATAGGGTCCGCGCACTACCGCGCGCGGGTTCTAGGCGCCGTTTCGGCGCATAACTTTTGCCAACATACCATCGAGGATGTCTTTCTCACTGATCGTGATCTCCTCGACGCCCAGGGCCAGAAAGCGGCTGGCGACCGCGTCGATGACCACCGCGCCGCCTCCGACGACGTCCGCGCGACCGGGGTGCATGGGACCGCACTCGAGTCGCTGGTCGACGGTCTTATCCCGCAGCTCGATGGCGGTATCCCGGAACGTGCGCAGCGGCAGGCGGCTCAAGTGGATCTTCTCCGGCTGGTAGCTATCCAGCCCCTGGGTGATCGCGCTGAGGGTGGTCATGGTCCCAGCCACACCCACCAGGCGAGTCACGCCGGTGAGATCGACGTGCTCCTCCACCTCGCGGAGCTGCGCGGCGACAAAGTCCTCCGCCGCCGCGATTTCCTCCGCGGTCGGCGGATTGCTGTGCAGGTAGCGCTCGGTGAGCCGCACGCAGCCCATATTCGCGGAGTAGGCCTCGACCGTACCGGTGTCCGCGACGTCCCCGTCGGCGTCGACGTCGTGGACGACGAACTCGGTGGAGCCGCCGCCCAAGTCGACGACGCAAATGCGCTCCGGGGTTCCGGACGTCAGGTCGGCGACGGCCCCGGCGAAGCTCAGCTCCGCCTCCTGCTCGCCGCTGATGACCTCAGCCTGGCGGCCGTCGACGATACGCCCCAGGTGGCGGGCGGTGATGGCGAAGAACTCATCGCGGTTCTTCGCATCGCGGGTGGCACTCGTCGCCCCCATCATCACGTCCTCGACGTTGTGATCCACCATGCGCTGGGCGTAGGTGGCCAGGGCGTCGTCGACACGTTGGAGGGCCTCTGGTGCGAAACCGCCCGTGGCGTCCACCCCCTGCCCGAGCCGGACGATGATGTTATCGCGATTGAGCTGCGTCAGCGTTCCGTCGGCCGCCCGCTCGGAGATGAGCAGGCGGATGGAGTTCGTGCCGCAGTCGATCGCGGCGAAGCGACGTGGGGCGTCGGCCTGGGCCATGTGTCTAGCTCCTCTGGTCTCGTTCGCGCTCGGGCAGGAACATTCCGGTGTTCTCCGCACCCTCCACGGTGGTGGCCTGGACCAGGGAGATCCCCAGCTCCTCGGAGGTCGGCCAATCGGCCGGGATCGCGGTGCCGGACAGGCTCGGGTCGTGCTCCACGGCCAGCGCCACGGTCTCGGTCCCGAGCCGGAGGCGTTCCGGCCCCTCGGCGAGCGCGTAGGCCATGAGGACGTGCAGGCACTTCACCCGATCGGGCATGCCCCCGCCCGAGAACTCAGTGCCGAGGTCCTCCATTGCGTTGCGGGTGGCCAGGTAGTGCTCGTGGGCAGCCTGGTAGTCCCGCTGCAGCTCCTCGTCCTCACCGAGACGTTCCTGCATTGTCTTCATGACGCCGGCGACCTCCAGGCGGCTGGCCTCTGCGGTCAGTCGAGGGTCGGTGAGGTAGTACAGCGTCGGGAACGGGGTACCGTCCGGCAGCCTGGGGTGGGTCTTCACGACGGCTGGCTGGCCGTCCGGGGTTCGGTAGCTGACCTCCACCGCACCGCGCGGCTCTCGACCGAGCTGGGCGGCCATGATGTCCAGGTCTTCACGACTGACCGTCATTCATTCTCCTCTTGAAAAAGCCCGCTGCCTTGGGTTCTTCCAAGCTCTTCCGCGGGGCGTGCCGACTCCGGCGATTATGGCTGATTTTCGGGCAGGATAGGAAGTTTCATATCGCCGCTTGGCTGTTCGCCACCCTCGGGGTTGCCACCGGTGTCCTGATCCTCGCCCTGCCCGGCGGGAGCGCTACCGGCATCGCCCGGAGCTTCCTCCCCAGGTTCGACGGCCACGGAGTCCCACAGCTTCTTAAACCACGGGCTGTTCTCGTATTCCTGCTCCGACGGGCTCTTTCCCGCCCCAGGGGCGTCCTCCCCCGCCGCCCCGGTGATCTTCGGCGAGATGATGCGGTAGGCGGACTCGCCGGGCTCGATCACGCCGAGGCGGATGCGAGCCTGCTCCTTGAGGTAGTCCTCATTCTCGAAGCGGTTGAGCTCCGCCTGGAGCTCCGCCTTGTGGCGTTCCTGCTCCTGGATGGTGCTCTGCAACTGGGCCAGCTCCGTGCGCTGTTCGTAGTAGTTGCGCAGCGGGGTGGCCAGGGACAGGGCCATCAGACCGACCACCAGGATCACGACGATCGCGGCAACCGGACTCATCCGGGACGGCAGGGCCACGAAGCGACGTGCCACGCGCTTGGGTGCCTGCCGCATCCGACGGCGACGGGCCTGATTGCGCTCCATGGAGCGCGCCTGCGGCAGGCGCTGGCCCGCGGAATCCGCGTTCGCCCCACCGCGCTGGTCGCGGCCAGCGGGGCGGGGCGAGTTATCGCGGGAGGGGTGTGTCATAACGGGCTATTCTAGTCCGCTCGCCCTAGTTCTTGAAGCGGGGGAAAGCGGAGCGACCCGCGTAGACTGCTGCGCCCTCCAGGTAACGCTCGATGCGGAGCAGCTGGTTGTACTTCGCCACGCGCTCGGAGCGGGCCGGGGCACCGGTCTTGATCTGGCCGCAGTTCAGGGCGACGGCCAGGTCGGCGATGGTGGTGTCCTCGGTCTCGCCGGAGCGGTGGGACATCATGGTGCGGTAACCGTTGCGGTGTGCCAGCTCCACGGCGTCGAAGGTCTCGGAGAGGGTACCGATCTGGTTCACCTTGACCAGCAGGGCGTTGGCCGCGCCGCGGTCGATGCCCTCCTGCAGGCGGGACGGGTTGGTGACGAACAGGTCGTCGCCCACGATCTGGATCTTGTCGCCGAGTTTCTCGGTGAGGGTGACGTAGCCCTCCCAGTCGTCCTCGTCCAGCGGGTCCTCGATGGAGACGATCGGGTACTGCTCGACCAGGTCGGCGTAGATCTCAACCATCTCGGCGGAGCTGTGCTTGCCGCCCTCGAAGTTGTACACGCCGTCTTCGTAGAACTCGGAGGAGGCGACGTCCAGGGCCAGGGCGACATCCTCGCCCAGGGTGTAGCCGGCCTTCTCGATGGCCTCGACGATGAGGTCCAGGGCTACCTTGGTGGACTCGACAGATGGGGCGAAGCCGCCCTCGTCGCCCAGGCCGGTGGACAGGCCCTTGGCCTTAATGACGGCCTTGAGGCTGTGGTAGACCTCGGCGCCGACTTGCAGTGCCTCGGCGAAGGTCTCCGCGCCGATCGGGGCGATCATGAACTCCTGGACGTCCACGCCGGAGTCCGCGTGCGCGCCACCGTTGAGGATGTTCATCATCGGCACCGGCAGGACGTGGCCGTTCGGGCCACCGACGTAGCGGAAGAGCTCCAGGCCAGCGGAGTCCGCGGCAGCGTGGGCCGCGGCCATGGACACGCCGAGCAGGGCGTTGGCGCCCAGACGGGACTTGTTCTCGGTGCCGTCGAGCTCCAGCAGGGTCTGGTCGATGAGGCGCTGGTCGTCAGCCTCCAGGCCAGCCAGGGCGTCGTCGATCTCGGTGTTGACGAACTCGACAGCCTTGGCAACACCCTTGCCCAGGTAGCGATCGCCGCCGTCGCGCAGCTCGTGCGCCTCGTGGACACCGGTGGACGCGCCCGAAGGCACGGCGGCACGGCCCATCGAACCGTCGTCGAGGATGACCTCGACCTCGACGGTGGGGTTACCGCGGGAGTCCATGATCTCCAGCGCGCTGACGTTAAGGATTCCGGCCATCTGTGTCTGCCTCCTAGGCACATTCGACGTTGCTTTGACCACTGGCGTGGACGGGCTGGGCCGGGCGCCATCGCACCGGCCCCGGGCCCGAAAGCCAGGAACTATTCTAGCCACCTCTATTTTGCCATGCTCCCGCCATTCGACCTCCGATCGCCCCACACGCCTCGCCCCCGAGCCAAGTTCTGCCACAATGGGGCCATGAATCAGATCGTTGATGCTGTAAATAAAGTGTCCCCCACCACCGAGAAGGTCATGAACGACTCGGTCACCTTCTCCCCTCGCCGCTGGAAGTCCGGCTGGCCGTTCCACCTGCGCCATGTCCCACCCTTCCGGGACGACGCCACCGCCTCCATCACGCGCGCGGAAGTGTTTCGCTTCGCGGCGGACGCCGTTGCTTCCAGCTACGCCCGGGATCGGGTCATCGACTTCATCGGTGCTGCCTTCGCCTACGGGGCGGGCCAGTTTCAGGCGGTGCTGCCGTTGCAGCAGTTCCTGCGCAACAAGGCCAAGGCCGCCAGCCTGCTCAAGACGATCCCAACCCTGGAGTCCAAGGAGCCAGCGGCGCAGTACGAGGCGCTGACGAAGATCGGCCTGCCGGCGAAGTTCGCCTCTTATATCGCCTACTTCCTTGCCGGTCCGCAGGCTGCCGGTGAGGATAAGCCGCTGGTTATCTGCTCCAACCGCGCGAAGATCGCGGGCCTGGAGAAGGATTCCGACTGGTCCGCCGCGGACTACGGCACCTACCTCGCCGCGGTGCGCGAGGCTCGCGACAGCGTCGACCCGGAGCTACCGCTCGACGCCGTCGAGTGGGCTATGCGCGAATCGGTGCGCTAAACCGCACCTTTGTGGGCCAGTCCGTTACAGCGCGCTACATGATGCTGGCGGACTGGCCCAGCGCGTAATTCGCCGCCGCGTCGCGCACATCGCGGACGTACTGATCCGACTGGTTATAGGAGCGGATCGCCTGCGTCCACCCCTCCGGGGTGCTCAAGTCGCGGCCGAAGTCGCAGAGCAGGCGGGCAGCCGCGGCGGCCGCGTCGTCGATATTCTGCGGATCCGCTACCCCATCGCCGTTGGCGTCCACGCCGTAGTGCTTCCAGGTCTCGGGGATGAACTGCATCGGCCCCATCGCGCGGTCGAATTCCTTATCCCCGTCGAGCTTGCCGCCGTCCGTGTCTTCGATGCGGGCGAACTTCTCCCCATTGAGCTGGGGACCGAAAATCTTCGGATCCGCGGTGCCCTGATCATTGAGCTTCGTGCCACGCAGGGTCCAGCCGGCGTAGGAGCCGTGCTTGGTTTCCACGAAACCCAGGCCAGCGAGGGTGTTCCAGCGCAGCCCGCACTCCGGGCGAGTCTGGCGGGCGATGTTCTCCGCATTCCCGTAGGCGATCAGGGCCTGGTAGGGGATGTTCGTCTCCGACACCTGACCACGCGCCCAGCGGGCCAGCTGGTTGGCTGTGCGTCCCGGCTGGTGGATATCAATGTCCGGCGCGGGAGCTGCCGCGGCGGGCGGGACGTCGTCCGGGATGGGAAGACGATTGGCCTTGATCGGCGAGTTTCCGGTGAAGGCGGCCACCAGAAAGCCCACCAGGGCGATGATGCTCAGCAGGGCTACCACCACGACGCCGCAGCCCATCACAGCGCACCCGGAGCGGCGACGGCGTGGGACCGAGGCCGCGGGCTCGTAGCGGTTGTGATTCACAGGACTTCCTTCCCGCTGGCGCGCTGAGTAGCGCCCTTGCGGCGTGGTTTGGGCATAGGCAAAGAATGATACCGGTGGCGGTGGGCTACGCGGGACGGATGCACCGAACCGCAGATAACTGCGCGGCGGGCAGGGACACCACCGAACCGGATCGCGTACCGGACACGATACTGAATTCGGCGAGCGCTTCGAAAGGCCGGGGGTCGACGCGAATGTGGACCCCGGGGGTCACACCACTGCTTTCCAAGTGACGGAGCAGGTCAGGATCGGAGTCGGAGACCCGCTCCACGCACAGCACATCGCCGGCAGCTGCCTCGGTGAGGGGAAAGGACTCGGTTTCGGGGAGCTGCCCCGCCGCGTTCGGGATCGGATCGCCGTGCGGGTCCCGGTCCGGGTAACCCATCAGCTCGTCGATGCGGGCGAGGAACTTCTCGCTGACGGCGTGCTCGAGCTCTTCGGCCTCGTCGTGGACCTCGTCGAGGGAATAGCCCAGCTCGCGGCAGAGATAGGTTTCGATCAGCCGGTGGCGGCGCACCATCTGAATCGCGAGCTCATGTCCCAGCTCCGTCAGGGTGATGGGCGCGTAGGGGCGGTGATTGACCAGCCCCTGGGCCGCCAACCGCTTCACCGCCTCGGAGGCTGTGGAGTTCTGCTGGCCGACCTTGGCAGCGAGCTGGGTCAGCCCTACCCCGGTGCCGCTCCACTCCTGGACGTCGAAGATCGCCTTGAGGTAGTCCTGCGAGCGGAAAGGAAGATCGGAAAGGCGCACGGCGAAGGTTCTAGCGTCCCATCCGGTCGAGCTGCTGGCGGAAGTTCTGAACCGCCTTGAGCAGGCGATCCTCCGCCCCACCTGGCTCGTCGAGCTCGAGGCCAACCATCGGGTAGCGGATATCGGTCGGGATGTCCGCATCCCGCAGACCACGCTCACGGGCCTCGCGGATGACCTCATCGGCCGCGGACAGTGCGGAGGTGTGGCGCGGCTGGGCTGGCTGAACTGGCTGCGCGGCTGCGGCTGACTGCCCTGCCTGCTGTGGCTGTGCCTGGGTCGCGTGTGCAGTCTGAGCGGGCTGAGCGACGGGGCTGGCCGGCTTCGTCGAAGCCCCCTGGCCAGCGTTGCCGGCCGACGCGGTGGCCTGCGCGCCCAGCGGGCCACGCTGCGACTGATCGGCCTGCTGCTCAGTGGCCTGCTGCTTCAGCTCGGCCTTCCGGTCCAGGTAATCGCGGAAGGCTGGGCCATGCGCTTCACGCTTGCGCTGCTCCTGGGCCTGCTTACCGGCACGCCACAGCTCGTTTTGCTCCTGAATGCCCACCGCGCGCTCGACCTCCTCGAAGAGGTACGGTGCGCGGTCGCGCAGCTTCGCCACGAACGCCCCGGCCACGTGCCCAATGTCGAAGGCTCCCCGGCGGTTAGCGATCTCCGCGTGGAAGAGGACCTGCAGCAGCACGTCCGAAAGCTCCTCGCAGAGGTCCTGCTCGGCCCACTCCGGGACCTCGCCATCACCATCGGCCTGGTCTTCGGAACCCACGGCGGCGAGGACGTCCCGCAGCTCGATGGTGCTCGCCAGCTCCTCGGTCTCCTCCCGCAGGAAAGGCACCAGGTCTGCGTGGGTCATGGACTGCTCCCACTTGCCCTGGCGCAGTGCGCGAGCCATCAGCGCAACAGCGTCCTCGATCTCGTCCATGACGGACTCGGGTACCTCGGTGCGCGCGGTGCGGCGGCTGCCCGCCACGGCGGCCGTGTGCTCGTCGGCGGAAAGAACCTCGCCCTCGACGAAGCCCTCGCCGCTATAGGCAGCCGAGGCCGCGGCGTCGGCGGCATAGTCCGCATCCCCCTGCTGGGAACTCGGCTGGTGGTACAGGTGCGCGGACTGCTGATAGGCGTCGTCCACGGCATCGGCGTACTGCTGATAAGACTCCAGTGCTTCCGCCGGGTTCTGCTCCCCCATCCCGGACATCGCCTGGCCGATCGCCTCCGCGGAGGGCAGCGCGGGTGTGTGCGCCGGGGCGAGCTCGCCGGAATCCCGTGGCCCGATCTCCCGATCCGGGGCGAGGTGCACCAGCAGGCTCGGGGCGGCCAGCAGCTCGTCACCCTCCTCGATCCGCTCAACGACCAGGTCGTTTCGCAGATCGGTGGTGACGAGGACGTCGGACTCGTAGACCGTGTGGCCGCCGAGGTCGCCGATGACCCAGCGGATGCGGATCGGCACTTCCTCCGTATAGGAAACCTTGCCACTGAGCAGGGTCACGGCGTCGACGGGAATCATCGAGGGGAATCGAGGATCGAGGAGT
Organism: Corynebacterium sp.; assembly: GCF_030152825.1. Lineage (GTDB taxonomy): Bacteria > Actinomycetota > Actinomycetes > Mycobacteriales > Mycobacteriaceae > Corynebacterium. Next base: position 25,717 of record NZ_JASLIP010000013.1, on the reverse strand, counting down.
ACGACTGTCATGGGGCTAAAGTTTACTCTAGTGACTCGAAAGTTTTCGCACCGAGGGCCTAACGCGTCGGGGTGCTACCTCCCCTGATGTCCCGTTCCGGGATCCCAGCCAGCTGGGTGAGCGCATTCGCGCACCACTGTGCCAGCGGCACATCCCGCAACGCGACCGCCCGCATCCCCGCGCCCTCCTTGGGCGCCGGAATAACCACAACCTTGGTGGTCGCCCGGTACGTCGCCCCCGGGAACAGGCGCTTCAACCGCACCTGGCCGGAGTCCTGCAGATCAATGGGGCTGAAGCTGATGCGAGAGCCCGTCGCCACGACCTCCGAGACCCCCAGGTCGCGGCAAATCAAGCGCAGTCGGGACAGCACCGCGAGGTTGGTCACCTGGGCCGGCGGCTCGCCGTAGCGATCCCGGAACTCGGTGAGCACCTCCTCGATCTGGTCCTCATCCTGCGCCTCGGCGAGCTTGCGATATGCCTCCAGGCGGAGTCGCTCGGATGCCACGTAGGTCACCGGGATGTGCGCATCCACCGGCAGGTCAATGCGGATTTCCTTCTTCTCCTCCTCGCGCCCGTCTACCGGCTTGCCGTCGGCCATCGCTCGGAAGGCCTCCACCGCCTCACCGACGAGGCGGACGTAGAGGTCGAAGCCCACTCCTGCGATGTGCCCGGACTGCTCGGCCCCCAGGACGTTGCCGGCGCCGCGCATCTCCAGGTCCTTCATCGCGACGGCCATGCCGGCGCCGAGCTCGTTGTTCTGCGCGATGGTGGACAGCCGGTCGTAGGAGGTCTCGGTGAGCACCTCACCCTTCGGGTAGAGGAAGTAGGCATAGGCACGCTCCCGGGACCGGCCCACGCGCCCGCGCAGCTGGTGCAGCTGGGATAGGCCCATGTGGTGGGCGTTCTCCACGATCAGGGTGTTGGCATTCGAGATGTCCAGGCCGGTCTCCACGATGGTGGTGCACACCAGGATGTCGAATTCCCGGTTCCAGAAGCCTTCCACGGTTGTCTCCAGCTGCTCCTCGCTCATCTGGCCGTGGGCGACCACGACCCGGGCCTCGGGAACGAGGGTTCGGATGTGCTCCGCCGCCTTCTCGATGGACTTCACCCGGTTGTGGATGTAGAACACCTGACCGTCGCGCAGCAGCTCGCGGCGAATCGCGGCGGCGACGTGCTTATCCTCCTGCGCACCGACGTACGTGAGCACGGGGTGGCGGTCCTGCGGCGGGGTAAGGATGGTCGACATCTCGCGGATGCCTGCCATGGACATCTCCAGCGTGCGCGGGATCGGGGTGGCGGACATGGTCAGGACGTCCACATGGGTGCGCAGGGACTTGATGTGCTCCTTGTGCTCCACGCCGAAGCGCTGCTCCTCGTCGACGATGATGAGGCCCAGGTTCTTCCAGGTCACGCCGGTCTGCAGCAGGCGGTGGGTGCCCACGACGATGTCGATGGTGCCGTCTGCCAGGCCCTTAAGGATCTCCTTGGATTCCGACGGAGTGGTGAATCGGCTCAGCTCCGCGATGCGGGTCGGGAAGTCCTGCATCCGTTCCCGGAAGGTCTTCATGTGTTGTTGCGCGAGGAGCGTCGTCGGGACGAGGACGGCGACCTGCTTGCCCGACTGGACGGCCTTGAATGCGGCGCGCACCGCGACCTCCGTCTTGCCGTAGCCCACGTCGCCCACGATGACGCGGTCCATCGGCACCGGCTTTTCCATGTCGGATTTCACGGCCTCGATGGCGTTGAACTGGTCCTCGGTCTCGGTGAAGGGGAAAGCCTCCTCCATCTCCCGCTGCCACGGGCTGTCCGGGGCGAAGGCGTAGCCCGGCGCGGCTTGGCGCTGGGCGTAGAGCTGCACGAGCTCCCCGGCGATTTCCCGGACGGCCTTGCGGGCCTTGCGTTTGGTGTTCTTCCAGTCCGCCCCACCCATCTTGGACAGGGCGGGCTTCTCGCCGCCGACGTAGCGGGACAGCAGGTCGAGCTGGTCCATGGGGACGTAGAGCTGGTCGCCCGGTCCGCCCCGCTTGCTGGGTGCGTATTCGAGGACGAGGTACTCGCGGCGGGAGGCGTCCGCCCCCTTGCCGACGGTGCGTTCGGTCATCTTCACGAACTTGCCGATGCCGTGGGAATCGTGGACCACCAGGTCGCCGGGCTCCAGGGCCAGCGGGTCGACGCGGTTGCGGCGCTTGGCTGGCTTGCGCTTACCGGTCGCTGCCGCCTCCACGCGGTTGCCGGTGACGTCCGTTTCGGTGAGGAATAGCAGGCTGGTCTGCTCTCCCCCGGCCATTGGGAAGACGAGGCCATCGTGGGCGACCGCGTGGTAGATGCTGACCTTCTTCGGCGCTGGCTCCTGGTCCGGGGTCGCCTTGGATGCGGCCTGACGGCCGATGCCGCGCTGTCCGCGCAGGTCCACCCCCACGGCCTCGGCGGCAATCCCCGCCTCGTGGAAGCGGCGCAGCATGCGGGCAGCGACGGTGGGCGTTGGGGCGGCGAAGGCGACCCTGCCACCGGATTCCACGCGGGTGCGGATATCGGCCATCATGTTCTCGATGGCTTCCATCTCGCCGCGGGGCTGGGGCGCGGCGTCGTAATCCAACAGGAGGGCGTCGCCGTCGAAGCCCTCGTCGGAGTCCAGCATGCCGAGCGGGGACAGCGTCCACCACGGCCGCTCCAGGGCAGCCTGAGCATGCCGGGCCACAGCGACAGACACATAGGCCACGCCGTCGGCGGGAGCGTCCGCCCCCATGGCCGCGGCCTCCCAACCGGCCTCGAGGAACTGCTCGCCGGTCTCCTTCAAGTCTGCGGCGCGGCGCTCAACGGCGGCCGGGGCCAACACGATGGTGTGCGTGCCCCCGGGCAGGAATTCCGGCAGCAGCTTCAGCTCGCCGTCGTGGAGGCTTGGGATCAGCGCCTCCATGCCGGGCACGGCAATTTTCTCGCTGATCTTGTGGTACACATCCGCCAACTCAGCGTGGCTGGCGTGCTCCTTGGCCAGCTCCCCGGCGCGGGTGGCCACGGAGTCGGTGATGAGCAGCTCACGGGCTGGATAGACGGTCACCTCGTCGAGCTCAACACCTGGGATGGTGCGCTGATCGCCGACGCTGAAGGGCCGGATCTCGGAGACCTCGTCGCCCCAGAATTCCACGCGCACGGGCAGTTCCCCCGTGGCTGGGAAGACGTCGAGAATGCCACCGCGCACCGCGAAGTGACCGCGCTTGGCGACCACGTCCACCGCGGAGTAGCCGCGCTCCACCAGCTCGTGCTGGATCTGCTCGAAGTCCACCTCCTGGTCGACGGCGAGATGGACGGGGGTCACGGCGCCGAGGCTGTCCTGGATTGGCTGCACCAGCGTGCGCACTGGCGCGACAACCACCCGGATCCGGGGCTCGGACTCCCCCAGCTCGCCGGCGGTCTGCCGGTGCAGGCGGCGGAGCACCTTCATGCGCTGGGAGACGGTCTCCACGTTCGGAGAGATGCGCTCGTGCGGCAGGGTCTCCCAGGCGGGCATGAGCTCCACCTCGTTGCCCAGCATGGCCTTCAGCTGCTCGGTGATGTCCTCGGCCTGCCGGGCAGTCGCGGTGATCACCAGCACCGGGGCGTGCTGGGCGACCGTGCCGACGGCGAAGGGCCACACCGCGTCCGGGCCTTGGATCGCCAACTGCGCGGCACCGATGTGGGTGACCAGGCCCTTGAGCTTCGAGTCGCGCGCAGCGGCCCGAAGCACACCCGACAGCGCGGGGGCTGCATTCCCCCTATTCCCTGGTGCGGACGTATTTTGGCTTGCCGATGGGCGGACCGTGGTACTCATAGCGCCCCAGTGTAGCCGTGGGGGCAGACACCCCTATCCCGTGGCCTGCGGACTCCCGGTGCCCTGGGGCTTCGGTGGTTTGCCACCCCTCGCGAGGCTTGGGGTAGAGTGTTAAGCCGTTAGCGTCGTCCTGCGGGATCATCGACGACTAGCTCTTTCCCCCATGGTGTAATTGGCAACACTGCGGTTTTTGGTACCGTCATTCTAGGTTCGAGTCCTGGTGGGGGAGCATGACGAGCGAAGACCAACAAGCTCAGGCCCCTACTCACTCCGAGCAGGGGCTTTTTTCGACGCGCCTGTCCCACAAACTCATCGGCAAGCCACCGAAGTCCGATCTTCCGAATGTGGAACAGAACGGGCTGCGCTTCTCCACGGCCTTTGGTTTCCAAAACATCGGCGACCAGATCATGAGCGCGAAGACGACGCTGCCGTGGTTGCTGCAGATGCTGGCCGCGCCCGCCTGGATCGCGCCACTGTTGGTGCCGATCCGCGAATCCGGGTCGATGCTGCCGCAGGCGGGGCTTCGCCCGTGGATCCAGGCCCGCTCCCGCCGGCTGCCGATCCTGCTGCTGGGCACGCTGGGCCAGGCGCTGGGCTGCATCATCGCGATGTGCGCGGCCCTGTTCACCTCCGGCACGGCAGCCGGTCTGCTCATCCTCTTCAGCCTCACGCTGCTCGCCGCCTCCCGTTCGCTGGTGTCGCTGACGAGTAAGGACATCCAGGGCCGCACGATGCCGAAGGGTTACCGCGGCCGGGTCACTGGTTTCGCGACGACGCTCGCGGGTGCGGTGACCATCGTGGTGGGCCTGATCATCGCCGCCCTGCGCGACAAACTGAGCCCCGGTACGTTCGCCGTGCTTTTTGCGGCAGGTGCCGGTGCCTGGCTGGTGAGCTTCCTGCTCTTCAAGGGGATCCAGGAGCCGCCGGTGGACGAGGAGGACCTCGCTGAGCCGCCCCACTCCCTCGCTGAGATGAATCGCGCCATCTGGGACGACGTGTGGGGCCTGGTGCGGGATGACAAGCCCTTCCGGAACTTCGTGCTGGTCCGTTCCCTCATGCTCGCCTCCGCCCTCTCCCCCACCTTCCTGGTCACGCTGCAGGGCCGGGCTGGCTCGAGCGTGACCGGCCTGGGCCTGTTCGTCGTGGCTGCGGGCCTGGCCTCGCTGGCCGCCGGCCGCGTCTCCGGGGCGCTGTCGGATAAGTCTTCGAAGAACACCCTCTCGGGCGGCGCGCTGTTCTCCGTCGTTCTACTGCTAATCACCATCGGCCTGGCCCTGGTCTGGGAGGACGCCCTGTACTGGTGGCTGCCCGTAGCCTTCTTCGGTATCTCGGTGGCGCACGCGGCCATCCGGGTGTCCCGGTCGACCTATGTGGTGGACATGGCTGAGGGCGATCAACGCACCCGCTATGTCTCGGTCTCCAACACGCTCATGGGCATCATCCTGCTCCTCATCGGTGCGCTGACCGCACTGTTGAGCCTCATGGGGACCCTCTGGGCGCTCGGCGCTCTGGCCGCGTTCGGCGCGCTGGGCTCCCTGCTCGCGGCGAAGCTGCCCGAGGTTTCCGCCAGGCAGAGTTAGGCCCCACCTGATCGGGGCGCGACACAGCCGCCGGCTCGCGAAGGTTTGTCCGGCGCGGCGGTTATGCTGGTGTACTACCAAGACCGTCCACACCCGATTTTCAAGGAGGGGCTGCCGCCGTGTCGCGCACTCCGAACAGGAACCAAGCCACCGACCAGCCAACGCAAACCCAGACCACGGGAGCTGGTGGGACGTCTGCGGGCTCGGACCTGGCCGTCGTTATCCTCGCTGCGGGCGCCGGGACGCGCATGAAATCGGCGACGCCAAAGACCCTGCACGCCATCGGCGGACGCACCCTGCTGGCCCACAGCCTCCACGCTGCAGCGGGCGCGCAGCCAAGCAACATGGTGGCCGTGATCGGGCACGGCCGCGAGCAGGTCGGCCCGGCGTGCGAGCAGGTGGCCCAAGACCTGGGCCGTCAGATCCACCTGGCCATCCAGGAGGAGCAGAACGGCACCGGGCACGCCGTGCAGTGCGCAATGAAGGAGCTGGCTGACTTCCACGGCACCGTCATCGTCACCAACGCCGACGTCCCGCTGCTAACGGGTGAGACGATCACCGCGCTATACCGCTCCCACACCGAGGTACCGACCGCGGTGACGGTGCTCTCCGTCGAGCAGGAAAACCCCACCGGTTACGGCCGCATCGTGCGCTCCGAGTACGGCGACGTCATGCAGATTGTCGAGGAAAAGGACGCCACCGAGGAACAGCGGGCGATCACCGAGGTCAACTCCGGGGTCTTCGCCTTCGACGCCGAGATCCTCCGGGACGCACTGAGCCGCCTGAACACGGACAATGCGCAGGGCGAGCTCTACCTCACCGACGTGCTCTCCATCGCCCGGGCCGATGGCCACCCAGTGCGCGCGCACACCGCCAACGATGCCGCGTCGCTCGAGGGCGTGAACGACCGGGTCCAGCTGGCCCGCGCCGGAGAGGAGCTCAACCGCCGCGTGCTGGAGCGCACGATGCGCGGCGGCGCGACGATCGTGGACCCGCACAGCACCCGCATCGACGTGGACGTGGAGGTCGGCCAGGACGTCACGATCCTGCCGGGCACCCAGCTGCTGGGCCGCACCCGGATTGCAGACAACGCCACCGTGGGCCCGGATACGACCTTGCAGGACACCACCGTTGGCGAAGGCGCGTCCGTGGTACGCACCCACGCCCTGAGCTCCACGATCGGCGCCCGCGCCACCGTCGGGCCGTTCACCTACCTGCGCCCAGGCACGGAGCTCGGCGAGGAGGGCAAGCTGGGCGGCTTCGTCGAGACCAAGAGCGCCACCATCGGGCGCGGTTCGAAGGTGCCGCACCTGACCTACGTGGGCGATGCCACCATCGGCGAGTACAGCAACATCGGGGCCTCCAGCGTCTTCGTCAACTACGACGGGGTGAACAAGCACCACACCACGATCGGCTCGCACGTGCGCACCGGCTCGGACACGATGTTCATCGCGCCCGTCACCGTCGGTGACGGCGCCTACTCCGGGGCCGGAACCGTCATCAAGGAGGACGTCCCCGCCGGCGCCCTGGCCGTCTCCGGTGGCCAGCAGCGCAACATCGAGGGCTGGGTGGCCAAGCGCCGCCCCGGCACCCCGGCGGCGGAGGCCGCGCAGCGCGCCGCTAACGAGGCCACTACCCCTCAGCCCGGGGGCGAAACCCCGGAGCAGGGGCAGTAGCCCTAGCCCTCGTTGGTTCTTTAAACACGAGGCAATTATCATCAGTTCATGTAAAGCTGGTCACTGCGGCGAGCGGGTGGCGCCCTCAAAGATCCTACGCAAGGATCGACGGGCGGCAACGTACCGGCGAAACAAGAAAACAAATCCTCGGGAAGGCTGATCTGTGTCCACCACTCACTGGATCGACAACCAAAAGAACCTCATGCTGTTTTCGGGTCGTGCACACCCGGAGCTGGGTGAGGCCGTAGCCCGCGAGCTTGGTGTCGAGCTGACTCCCACCACGGCGCGCAACTTCGCCAACGGCGAGATCTTCGTGCGCTTCGAGGAGTCCGTCCGTGGCTCCGACGCTTTCGTCCTGCAGTCCCACCCGCAGCCACTGAACGACTGGCTGATGGAGCAGCTTCTGATGATCGACGCGCTGAAGCGCGGCTCGGCGAAGCGGATCACGGCGATCCTCCCGTTCTACCCTTACGCCCGCCAGGACAAGAAGCACCGCGGCCGCGAGCCAATCTCCGCCCGCCTGATCGCTGACCTGTTCAAAGCCGCTGGCGCTGACCGCCTGGTCTCCGTGGATCTGCACACCGACCAGATCCAGGGTTTCTTCGATGGTCCGGTCGATCACATGCACGCGCTGCCTATCCTGACCAAGCACATCCAGGAGAACTACAACCTGGACAACATCGTGGTCGTCTCCCCGGACGCCGGTCGCGTGAAGGAGTCCGAGAAGTGGGCCAACCAGCTGGGCGGCGCCCCGCTGGCCTTCATCCACAAGACCCGCGACATCGACGTAGCCAATAAGGTCACCTCCAACCGCGTGGTCGGTGACGTCGAGGGCCGCACCTGTGTGCTGCTGGACGACATGATCGACACCGGCGGCACCATTGCCGGCGCGGTCCAGGTGCTGAAGAACGCCGGCGCGGGCGACGTCATCATCGCCACGACCCACGGCGTGTTCTCCGGTCCGGCCCGCGAGCGCCTCAGCGAGTGCGGCGCCCGTGAGATCATCACCACAGATACCCTGCCGCAGAGCACCGAGGGCTGGGATAACCTCACGGTTCTCTCCGTGGCCCCGTTGGTGGCGAAGACGATCCACGAGATCTTCGAGAACGGCTCGGTGACCACTCTCTTCGAGTAGTCCCCCGCGCCTGCCTGCGCCCTACACCCCCGTTTCCGCCCGCTGTGGGCGGGGCCGAGGGTGTTTTTGCTGTTGTAGGGCGGGTTTAGCAGAACCCCGAGCGACCTCTCAGCTAATCTTTAGCTTCGATCACGTTCCTTGTGTCGGCGGTCCACCACCCCGCCCGGCATGCAAAAGGGCGGCACTCGACAGTGGATCAAAGCTGGGTTCAATACCGCGAGTTCACCTTCGACGCCTAGTCCAGCGCGCGGCCGAAGCCATTCGGAAACCTCGCCGCGACCTGCCTCGGACCCCTCCCCGGAGGGGTTTGCGCCCACCACCTTCCAGCTTGTAAGATTGGTGCTGATCTCGGCGAGGGCTGGCTACAAACGCTGGCCGTTATCGGCGCGATGAACTACCCGGCCATGCGGCATCCTTTTCTTCGAGGGGCTTCACCTGGGCGGGGTGGACACCCGCCGCGAGAAACCGCGGCTTTTTTCTTTTCCGGGGCTTGTTCCGGCTAGGAGGAAAGCAGCGGCAACCGCAATATTTACACTTCAACTTCTTAGTCCAAGGAGCACTCATGGCTGATTTGACTCGTATCGAAGGCGTTCTGCGCACCGAGTTCGGTAAGGGCGCATCCCGTCGCCTACGTCGCGACGGCCGGATCCCACTGGTTGTCTACGGCAACGAGCTGGACCCGGTCCACGTCCACGTCGACACCCTGGACCTGCACGCACTGGTCCGTAACGAGGGCGTCAACGCCGTGTTCGAGCTGAACATCGACGGCGAGGACAACCTGGTGATGGTCAAGGCCATCGACCAGAACGTCCTGACCCTGGACATCGACCACGCTGACCTGCTGAACGTCAAGCGCGGCGAGCGCGTCGAGGTCGAGGTTCCGGTCATCCACGAGGGCCTCCCGGCACCGGGCGCAATGGTTGTTCAGGACGTCGACGTCCTGCTGCTCGAGGTCGACGTCCTCGACATTCCGGAAGAGATCGTCCTGGACATCAACGGCCTGGAGATCGGCGAGCAGATCCTGGCGAAGGACGTCAAGATGCCGTCCAACGCTGTCCTGGTTTCCAACGCCGAGGAGCTCGTCATCAACATCGTCGAGCCGGAGGAGGAAGAGCTGCCTGAGGACGACGAGACTGCTGAGGAGGGCGAGGCCGCCGCTGAGGGCGAAGAGGCTGAGGCTCCGGCAGAGTCCGAGGACTAATCCCCTCCCCTTGCACACCGGCGGCTGAGCGCGAGCTCACGGCCGGGGTCGCAACTTACACCCGCTGCGCCGGGCACGAGGTATGAGCCATACCTTGCGCCTCAGCGCGGCGGGTCTTTCTATGGAAGGATTCCAACTGTGTGTGGAAAACTGAAGAACTCCTCCCCCAAGAAGTCCCCGAAGGCTGCTGACAGCGCGGATGCCCCGTGGCTCGTCGTTGGGCTCGGTAACCCGGGCGCCCAGTACGAGACCACCAGGCACAATATCGGCTACCTGGCCGTCGATGAGCTGTTGGACGACCTCACACCCATGCCGGGCACCCTGAGCGCCCACAAGCGCACCAACTCGCTGACCTGCCAGACGAAGATCGACGGGCAGTCCGTAATCATCGCACGAGCCCGCAGCTACATGAACCTCTCGGGCGGGGCGATCGGGGCGCTGGCGAAGTTCTTCAAGGTCCCGGCCGAGCACGTTATCGTGATCCACGACGAGTTGGACCTCGACCCGGCGGCAGTGCGCATCAAGATCGGTGGCGGGGAGAACGGCCACAACGGCCTGAAGTCCACCACCCAGGCGCTGGGCACCCGGGACTACGTGCGCATACGGATGGGCATCGGTCGCCCGCCGGGGCGCATGGACCCGGCGAGCTTCGTGCTCAAGCCCTTCAGCAAGCAGGAGCTCGAGTGGCTGCCACTATCCCTGGGGGATGCGGCAGACGCGGTGCGGCTGATTGTGAGCCGCGGGGTGGCCATCGCCCAGAACGAGATCCACGGGCGCAGCCGCTAACAGGGAACGTGAAAGGGCCCGCGACCAGTTTCGGTCGCGGGCCCTTTAGCTCGATCATGGGACCGCGCGGTGCGCCCCATCTCCCACGGTCTCGGGAACCGCGGACATCGCACCTCAGAAGTCTGCTCTACCCAGCGCTACAGTGGATATTAGCGTTAAACCATTGACAGCGACTAGGAGCTCACTCATGCACAACAACCCAACAGGGGGCCACAGCTTCGACCCCAGCGTGGGGCCGAACCTCGGTGGCTTGACCGAGGCGTTTAATCAGCTACGCAAACGGGCTATGACCATCCTCATCCTCCGCGGGGTGCTCGGCGTCCTGCTTGGCATTTTCCTGCTCCTAGCCCCGGCTATCGCGGGAGCCTCGCTGGCTACACTCGCTTCCGTGTTCATCGCCATCTGGCTCATCGCAGAGGGGATCGGCACCGCGACGCTGGCCTGGCAGGAGCGCAAGGTCGAAGACTCCAAGTGGGGCTGGCCTTTCGTGGGCGGCATCGCCGGTGTCATCGCCGGTGTTGCGATCTTCGTCTTCCCCCTGTCCTTCGCCTGGGCCGGAAGCCTGCTAGTGCTGTGGTTCGTTGCGATCTCCGTTATCATTTCGGGCATCGGACTGATCCGCAATAGGAACTTCATCTCGGGCGGGCTATGGCTGGGCATCATCAATATAGCCTTCGGCGTCCTGTTGGCCATCCTCCTGGTGGCCAACCCAACATCCACGATGATCTCCATGGTGTGGGTCATGGGTATTTTTGGCGTTGCCTACGGTATCCAAGCGATCATCATGGGATTCAAGGTGCGCCCTAAGAAGACGGCCTAACGGCTAGCCGGCGGCCCTGCGCACGGTCCCCACCCCCGGAAGCTTCAGAACATAAGGAAGCCCGCCACCAGCACTGGTGGCGGGCTTCCGACCCTTACACGTAAAACTAGTCCAGCTTGTCGAGCGCGGTCCGGGCAGGCACGACGGCGTGCTGCGCGCCGGCCAGCTGCTCGATGATGCGGACCACCTGGCAGGAGTAACCGAACTCGTTGTCGTACCAGACATAGAGCACGAGGTTCTTGCCGGCAGCGATCGTCGCGCGGCCATCGACGACACCAGCGTGGGTAGAACCCACGAAGTCGGTGGAGACGACCTCCGGGGAGTCGATGTAGTCCACCTGCGGACGCAGCTCGGAGACGAGCGAGACGTCGCGCAGGTAGCTGTTGACCTCGTCCTTGGTGACCTCGCGGGACATGCTGAGGTTCAGCACGGCCATGGAGACGTCCGGGGTCGGGACGCGGATGGCGTTACCGGTCAGCTTGCCCTCGAACTCCGGCAGGGCCTTGGAGACAGCCTTGGCGGCACCGGTCTCGGTGAGCACCATGTTCAGGGTTGCAGCACGGCCGCGGCGCTCGCCCTTGTGGAAGTTGTCGATGAGGTTCTGGTCGTTGGTGAAGGCGTGGACGGTCTCGACATGGCCGTGGTCCACACCCCACTTGTCGTTGACGACCTTCAGCACCGGGGTGATGCCGTTGGTGGTGCAGGACGCGGCGGAGAGGATGCGGTCGTCCTCGGAGTCCAGGTCGACGTCGGTGTGGTTGATGCCGAAGACGAGGTTCTTGATGTCGCCCTTGCCCGGTGCGGTGAGCAGTGCGCGGGCAACGCCCTTGGCCTGCAGGTGCTGGCCCAGCCCCTCGCGGTCACGCCACACGCCGGTGTTGTCGACGACGATGGCGTTATCGATGCCGTACTGGGTGTAGTCGATCTCGGCCGGCTTGTTGGCGTAGATGACCTGGATCGGGGTGCCGTTGGCCCAGATGACGTTGTTCTCCTCGTCGAGCCAGATGGTGCCGTCGAAGCTGCCGTGGACGGAGTCGCGGCGCAGCAGGGAGGCACGCTTCTGCAGGTCGTCCTCGGAGTTCTTGCGGACGACGATGGCGCGCAGGCGCGGGCCGGCCTTCTCGGAGCTCTGGGCGAGCAGGATGCGAGCCAGGAGGCGGCCGATGCGGCCGAAGCCGTAGAGGACGACGTCGGTGGTCGGGGTGTCGCCACGGGTGCCGATGACGTCGGCGAACTGCTCCTTGAGGAACTCGTCGATGGCGGCGGTATCACCGAAGTCGCCACCCTTGTCCTCGAATGCGGTGGCCAGGGCGCCGAGGTCCGCAGCGACGGTGTTCAGGTCGAGCTCTGCGATGCGCTCGAGGATCGGCATGGTGTGCGCGATCGGCAGGTCGTTGTTGGTGATGCGACGTGCGAAGCGGTGCTGCTTCAGAATATCGGTCTCAGCAACGTTGATGAGCTGGCGACCGAAGATGGACGTCACGACGTTCTTTTCGCGGCGGAGCTGCCCGAGCAGCGGGATCATCTTTTCCGCCAGGGCGACGCGCTCGTTCCAATCAGCTTGCTGCTTGTCGATGGACGCAGAAGCGGACATGAGACCTCCAAAAATTAAAGGGGCAAAGATTAACCACCCTAAACCCTAATTGTCTTGGGATTAAAAGTGGGATTCCACCCCTAGTGTTGCCCCCTTTTTCTAGCTGCCGGGCCCTCGACCCTGGCTGTACCGGCCGATCCCTCGGCGCGCTAGGAGCGCTGCTTTTCCGCCGCCTTCTGGCGCAGCCTCACCAGCGTTAGCGCAGGCCAGAGGATGTCCACAGCGGCCACGACGGCGACGCACACCCAACCTGCGCCCCGTAGGATGCCCAGCATATCCGCCTGATCGGAGAGCGCTGGAACGACCGGTGTGATCACGCCCACGTTCACCACGATGAGGGCGATGAGCGTCAACAACGCGATCCCCCGCTGCAGCCTCGCCATGCACACAATGAGCTCCGGGCCGCGGCGCTGACCGCGAGCCGAAGGGTTGTAAAAGCTCAGCCAGTAGGAAGCGACGAAGGCCACCAGGGCCAGCAGCGCCGCGCAGAACGGGGTGCGGTAGACCTGCCACAGTTCCCGGCCGCTGTGCACGTCGGTGTTCCACCACACCGCCACACCGGCGGCGACCACCACACCGTAAGCGAGGATGAACAACCAGCCCGCGGACTTCGGGTACACCAGCTGGTCGAAGGAGCGGGGCACGGTGCCGGGCTGCTGTTGATAGTGGGCGTACTGCTTGCGGGCGGACTCGGAGGCCGATTCCGCGTCCGCGAAATCCGCATTCTCATCGCCGATCTCCCACCACCGCGAAAGCCTGCGCTCCTGCCGGATGGCTCGGCGCCCCTTTGCCCAGAACCACAAGCCCGCGCAGATCTGGAGCACGGGCAGCACCACGCAACCCCACACCACCAGGCGGTGCGCCCCCTGTGCCAGCGCGATCAGCACCGCGATGGCGAACAGCAGCAGCACCCACGTGTTGGCCTTCTTGAAATCGGACTTCGCCGCCAAGACAACAGGGTTCAGGCGCTTAATCCGGGGGATGCGCACCCCCAGCATCCGGTCCTCCGAGGAGAGCACCAGCATGGAGCGCAGGGTCGCCCAGATCAGGATCATCAGCACGATCCCGAGTACTGCGGGCACGACCGTATCAATCGCGACGTACTGGGGGTCAGTGCTGGACATGGTGTGAAAGTTTAGCCCACTGGCCCCACCTCCTGCCCAGCGGCTGGAGGGATTCGGGCTGGGGCTTGTGGGGCGCTACCCTGGGTACTCATGAACGCCCACGCTGCTGCTGAAGCCACCCGACGCCGTACCTTCGCCGTCATCGCCCACCCGGACGCCGGTAAATCCACCCTCACCGAGGCGCTGGCGCTGCACGCCCACGTCATCCAGGAGGCCGGCGCGGTGCACGGCAAGGCGGGGCGCAAGTCCACCGTCTCCGACTGGATGGAGATGGAGAAGGACCGCGGCATCTCGATCGGTTCCTCGGCACTGCAGTTCGACTACGCACCGGAGGGGCACGAGGGCGAGCCATACGTCATCAACCTGGTGGACACCCCGGGCCACGCGGACTTCTCGGAGGACACCTACCGCGTGCTCTCCGCCGTGGATGCCGCGGTGATGCTCGTCGACGGCGGTAAGGGTCTTGAGCCGCAGACGTTGAAGCTCTTCCGGGTGTGTAAGGCCCGTGGGCTGCCCATCGTCACGGTGATTAACAAGTGGGACCGGGTGGGCCGGGACGCCCTGGACCTGGTGGAGGAGATCGTCAGCGAGATCGACCTGCAGCCGACCCCGCTGTTCTGGCCCGTCGGCGAGGCCGGGGATTTCCGGGGACTCGCCCGTATCAACGAAGACGGCAACGCGGAGGAGTACATCCACTTCACCCGCACCGCCGGCGGTTCGACTATCGCCCCGGAGAAGCACTACACCCCGGATGAAGCCGCTGAGCGCGAGGGGGATGTCTGGGAGACCGCCGTCGAGGAGGCCGAGCTGCTGGCAGCCGACGGCGCACTGCACGATCAGGAGCTCTTCCTGCAGTGCGTGACCTCGCCGGTGATCTTCGCCTCCGCGATGCTGAACTTCGGCGTGCACCAAATCCTGGACACCCTGTGCGCACTGGCTCCCTCCCCCGCCGGCCGGGCATCCGACGAGAAGGCGCTGGCTGCCCAGTCCGGTGCCTCCGCTGCGGTGCAGGAGTTCCGCGATACCGGGGATGATTTCTCCGGCGTGGTGTTCAAGGTGCAGGCCGGCATGGACGCCCACCACCGCGACCGCCTGGCGTTCATGCGGATCATTTCCGGCGAGTTCGAGCGCGGCATGCAGGTCACCCACGCCCAGTCGGGCCGCAGCTTCTCCTCCAAGCACGCGTTGACGATGTTCGGCCGGACCCGCGAGACGGTGGAGACCGCATATCCGGGCGACATCATCGGCCTGGTCAACGCGGGCGCGCTGGCGCCGGGCGACACGATCTATACCGGCAAGAAGGTGCAGTTCCCGCCGATGCCGCAGTTCGCCCCGGAGCACTTCCAAACGCTGCGCGCGAAGTCCCTGGGCAAGTACAAGCAGTTCCGCAAGGCGCTGGAGCAGCTGGAGTCCGAAGGCGTTGTTCAGATCTTGCGCAACGACCTGCGCGGCGACGCCGCCCCGGTGATGGCTGCGGTCGGTCCGATGCAGTTCGAGGTGATGCAGGGGCGCATGGCTGCGGAGTATAACGTGGAGACCGTCACCGAGCCGGTGCCGTATTCGGTGGCCCGCCGCACCGACGAGGCCTCCGCCCCGCAGTTGGGACGCCAGCGCGGCGTGGAGATCTTCACCCGCGGCGACGGCGAGCTCATCGCCTTGTTCGGCGATAAGTGGAAGCTGGCCTTCATCGAAAAGGAATTCCCGGATCTGACCCTGGAGACGCTGGTCGCGGACTAGCCATCCCGCCCTGGTGGGCATGGCGCGGCATCGAGACCGCCGCGCAGCCGGAACCACGAACGGCCCCGCTGCTTTCAAGCAGCGGGGCCGTTGACGTCCTCAAGGAAGAAATCTAGAGCAGCAACGAGGCGCCGAAGAGGATGAGAACCGCCGCGACCAGGTAGCCGGCGGCCTTAGCCATCGCGGCTTTGCGCTCCCGCATGGCTACCATCGCCGAGCCGAACACACCGTTCGGGTAAGCACGCACGAGGCCCACGAACACGGCGCTCACCGCGGGAAGACTGAGCGCCAAGCTGGCGTAGAAAATCAGCCCAACGTAGCGCAACAACGCGGAATAGTCCCCGGCCGAAAGATAGGCCAGGCCGGTGAAGAAGGGCGCCGAGGTCGCGGATTGGATCACGCCGAGCAGGAAGCCCAGGCCGAAAGTCGCGGCGGACGGGGTGGTCAGCGGCCCCACCATCCGGTTGAGCAGCTGGGACTGCTCGGCCCCCGGCTTGCTCCGCAGCGTGAGCACGAGGGTGAGCACACCGATAGCGATGAGGACGATCGCGAAGACCGGGGAGTCCAGCGCACGGGTCACCGCGTCGCCGAGCCCGTCGAAGGCCAGCATGGTCACCACGGAGAGGACAAGCACACCGAGCCAGTCCCCGCCCACCACGAGCGTGGCGATGCGCCGGTAAGGCGCGGCGGGTGGCAGCATCACGCCGAGGGCGACGATGACTCCGATGAGCAGCGCGTTGAGCGAATCAACCAGCGCGAAGGAAACGGCATGCAGCATGACGCCCTAGGCTACTAGCACGACGTCCCCACTACCCCATCGGCGGGATCTAGGACTTTTTGGAGTCCTTGCCCTTGGACTCCTCGTCGACCTCGAGCTTGGCGGCGTAATCCGGCACGTAGCGGAACTCCTCGCGCGGCGGGCGCTGGTAGTTGGACTCGGAAACCGGGCGCTCCGGGATCCCCGGCAGCTCGCGCTCGATGCGGTGATAAGGGATGGAATCCAGCAGGTGAGCAATGACGTTCACGCGGGAGCGCTTCTTGTCCTCGCTCTCCACCGTGTACCACGGGGCGGAGGGGATATCCGTGTGAACGAACATGGCGTCCTTGGCGCGGGAGTAATCCTCCCAGCGGGTGATGGACTGCAGGTCCATCGGGGAGAGCTTCCAGCGGCGCAGCGGATCCTCGAGACGGGAGGTGAAGCGTGCGTACTGCTCCTCGTCGGAGACGGAGAACCAGTACTTGCGCAGGATAATGCCGTCCTCAACGAGCAGGCGCTCGAAGATCGGGGCCTGGTGCAGGAAGCGGCGGTACTCATCGGTCGTGCAGAAGCCCATGACGCGCTCCACACCGGCGCGGTTGTACCAGGAGCGGTCGAAGATCACGATCTCGCCGGCGGTCGGCAGCTTCTCGACGTAGCGCTGGAAGTACCACTGGCCCTTCTCGCGCTCGGTCGGCGCCGGCAGCGCCTCGACGCGGCAGGAGCGCGGGTTGAGGTACTGGGTGATGCGCTTGATGGCCGATCCCTTACCTGCGGCGTCGCGCCCCTCCATGATGATGACGACGCGGGCGCCGGCCTCGACAACCCACTGCTGCATCTCGACGAGCTCAGCCTGCAGGCGCTTGAGCTCCTTTTCATAAGCCTTCTTCTTCAGCTTCTTCGGGTGGGGATTGTGCGGACCCTGAAAGGCGATGGCATTGTTCATAGCTAATAGAATACTGGGAACAAGGTGGCAACGCGCATCCGCAGGAGCCTGCGGGCCGTGATTTTGAACACCCTCTGTTGCGACGCCTGCCGATCGGATAGCCGACCGTCGCACTCACCGCCCCGGCACCCCCTCGAACCCCATCACAGAGGGGCAGCCGATGAATATTTTCCTATTCCATAGCACAGCTACATATTCAGCTATAATTGATGAACAGAATTTCACGTAGTTTTGTGCCAAATTGGGAATAATCCCCATTAAGATTGCCCCGCACGTGAAGGGCAAAGAGATAGTCATTTAGGTGGTTCGAGTTGAGCAAAACCCAGAACAACTCACGCACTCCCCTCGCCGGAGGCTCGGAGGACCAGCGCCCGTTGGTCATCGAGGGCGCTGCGAAGAAGCTACGTACCCTGCGGGACCGGAAGAAGGCCGATACCCGTGATTCGCTCGCCCGCGCGGCGGCCGAGCTCATGCTCGAGGAGGGGTCCGACGGCGCCAGCATCCGGGCGATCACCCGGCGCGCCCGGGTCTCCTCCCGCACCTTCCACAACTACTTCCCCAACCGCGACGCAGCGTTCCTGCACTTCATCGAGACCTACGTCCGCCAGATCGCCGAGAAGATCGACCGGACCGAACCGGGGCTGGCCCCGGTGCAGCTGCTGCGCCAGATCACCCACGAGATCATGACCTCGGGCGAGAACCCGCTGCCCGCGATCAACCTCGCATCCTCCCTCGGTGAGCACATGACGGTGCAGATGGACCGCGAGGGCACGGGCGTGCTGCTCGAGATTTTCGGCAGCCTCACCCACGCGGTACACCGCTACTGCGATGGCGCGCTCAGCCTCGTGGAGATCCACCTGCTGATCAACGCCGTGACCGCAATGGTCAACGCGGCCACCGAGATCGCCAATAACCCTGGCTACGCCGGTGAAGAGGCGCTCGAGGACATCCTCGACACCGGCTTCGACCGCCTGGAGCGTGGTTTCGGCACCAACTAAGCCGGGTTAGGACTCCAGCATCTCCCGCCACACGGCTGGGTTTACGTCGACGGCAGCTGCGGGTTCGAAGTGGGGCGACTGATCCTTATCCACCAGTACTGCCCGGATACCCTCCGGGAAGTTGGGCTCGCGTCGCAGAGCAGCGCCCACCGCGAACTCGTTGCGCAGCGCGGTGGCCAGGTCCGTATGGCGAGCGTGTCGCATGATCTCGGTGATCGCCACCAGGCTCGTCGGGTTGGCGATCTTCACCGCCTCGCGAACATCCGCGAGGAACTTCTCCCCCGCCTCGTCCGGGGCGCTGGCTGCAGCGAGCGCCTGTTCGATCTCCCGCCAGGACTCCCCACCGAAGATTTCGCTGATCAGCTGCGCATTCGCGACCACCGTAGATGGCTCACCCGCCACGCTGTCGGCGAGCGCCGTGGCCGGTTCCTGAGCGTCCTCCCGCAGCGCGCGGGCCAGCCCCTTCGCCCCCACCGCATCGCCAAAGGCCTGCGGATCGGGCGCGAAGTGCGTTGCCAGCCCCGTGGCCAGCAGGTCGGCACTATTCATCCGCCACCCGGTGGTTCCGAGGAACACGGCCAGCGCCCCAGCCTCCGGGAGCTGCTCCGCGTAGCCCTCCGGGGGCGTGAGGTTGTTCAGGCGGTGGGTCATGCCGACGTCCGGAACAAAAGCGATGGCCGCCTCCGGCATCGCCGCCAGCACCTTGGGCCCGACGACGCGGTGGGAGCCGTGGGCGGAGATTCCGAACCCACCTCCCATCACCACTCCCTGCCAGACGGCGACGATGGGCTTCGGGTAGGTGGCCAGGCGACGATTCAGCCCGTACTCCTTCTCGAAGAACTGGTCACCGGACTGGTGGAAACCGGCGGCGTCGTCCTCAGCTACGGAACGGACGTCGCCCCCGGCGCAGAACGCCCGCTCGCTGCTGGAACGGATGAGGATCTGCTCGACGGCGGCGTCGTCCAACCAACCATCCACGGCCTCTCGGATCCCCGTGATCATCTCCTGGTTGAGGGAGTTCAGCGCCTTCGGACGGTCGAGTTCGATAATTCCCGTCCGGCCTTCAACCACTGTGGAAATAAACTGCGTCACGATACCCACCCTTAACTGATCGTTTCTTCGCTAGATATACCTGTGACGACGGGCCGGGGTTCCCGGCGCGCCGCCACAGAAATTGTTAGTCGACCTGGAACTCCGCCATGCGGTCCCACTCGGTCTTCCCCGGGATCAGCGTGTTGATGATCTGCGGGGTCTCCTTGAGGATCTTCGGGAAGAGCTCCGTGGCCTTCTTGAAGTGCTCGGAGTTCACGTGTGCCTCCGCAGCGTCGTCCTCGAAAGCCTCGATGAGGATGTACTCGCTCGGGTCGTCCGTGTTGCGGAACCAGTCGAACCACAGGCAGCCCGGCTCCTTACGGGTAGCCTCGGTGAATTCCGTGACGTGCTCGCGGAAGTTCTCGACGTACTCGTCCAGTGGCTTGTATCGAACATTAATCAGAATCATGACCCTATGCTAGCCACGGGCCATCGGACTATGCCATCTTTTTTATTCTCGCGACCTGACTAGGCGTTTTCACGGCGCTCCGCGGCCTCCAGCCACTCCATTTCGAGCTCCTCGTGCTCGCCGTTGGCAGCCTGCAGCGCCTCGTTGAGCTCGGCGAGTTTCTCGTGGTCCATGGCCTCGGCAGCCGCTGCCATCTCCTCCTCGAGCCCCGCGATCTTCTCGGCCAGCTTCGCCATCTTCCGCTCCGCGGCGTTCATCTGCTTACGCAGCTCGCGGTCCTCCTGCGCGCTCAGGCCGCTTGTTTCCTTCTTTTCTGTTTTCTCGACGTCACCACCCTGGCCTCCCAGGTTCATGGAGTTTTCGTCCGTGCCTAAAGCCTTGGCCTGCTCGGCGCGCAGCGTAAGGTACTGCTCGATCCCGCCGGGAAGATTTGTCAGCTCCCCATCGCCGAGGAGCGCCCAGGTGGAATCGCAGAGCCTTTCGATGAGGTAGCGGTCGTGAGAAATGACCACGAGGGTGCCGGCCCAGTTATCCAGCAGCGTCTCCAGCTCCTGGAGGGTGTCGATGTCCAGGTCGTTGGTGGGCTCGTCGAGCAGCAGCACGTTGGGTTCGCTCATGAGCACGCGGGTGAGCTGCAGGCGGCGGCGCTCGCCACCGGAGAGGTTCTTGACCGGGGTGCGCTGCCGCTTCGGGCTGAAGCCCAGCCGCTCGGCCAGCTGGGAGGCGGAGATCTCCTTATCCCCGATCGTCACGTAGCTGGCCACGTCCGTGACGGTGTCCAGCAGGCGGCGCTCCGGATCCAGGTCGTCGAGCTCCTGGCGGAGCCAACCGATGCGCACGGTCTTGCCCTCGATGCGCTTGCCTGAGTCCAGCGGGTAATCGCCCGCCAGGGTGCGCAGCAGGGTGGTCTTGCCGGAGCCGTTGACACCCACCAGACCAATGCGCTCGCCGGGCCCCAGACGCCACGTGAGGTGTTCGATGAGGCGCCGGCCGTCCGGCGTGCTGATGCTGGCGTCCTCCAGGTCGATGACCTTCTTGCCCTGGCGGCGGGCGGCGAAGCTCATCAGCTCCACGCTGTCACGCAGCGGCGGGACGTCCGCGATGATGGCCTCGGCGGCCTCGATGCGATAGCGCGGCTTGGAGGTGCGGGCGGGTGCCCCGCGGCGCAGCCAGGCGAGCTCGCGGCGGGCGAGATTCTGGCGGCGCTGTTCGGCGGCGTTGGCCTGACGGGTGCGCTCGGCGCGGGCGAACGTCCAGTCGTTGTAGCCGCCCTCGTAAACGTCCACCTTCCCGTCGTGGACCTCCCAGGTGTAGGTAGCGACGGTGTCGAGGAACCAGCGGTCGTGGGTGACGACGAGCAGCGCAGTGTTGCGGGACAGAATGTGCTCGGCCAGCCACTGCACGCCCTCGACGTCGAGGTGGTTGGTCGGCTCGTCGAGGATGAGCAGGTCGAGGTCCTGGACGAGTGCGGCAGCCAGGCCGGTGCGACGGCGCTCACCACCGGAGAGCTGCGAGACCGGGGTGTCGAGCCCGAGCTCCACGATGCCCAAGCCATGCAGCACGCGGCGCACCTTCGGCTGGGAGGCCCACTCGTAGGTCTCCATTCCCAGCGGGTCGAGGACAGCCTGCCCCACCGTCAGATCCTTCTTCTCCGGATCGGTGAGGCACTCCCGGAGGACGTCCTGGGTGACCATCGCCAGGCGCAGGTCGTTGTTGTGGGATACCCGCCCCGCGTCGGCGGGGACCTGCTTGGAGATCACCTTCAGGAGGGTGGACTTGCCGCCACCGTTGAGGCCCACGACGCCGATGCGGTCGCCCTCGTTAACTCCGAGGCTGACCTTGTCCAACAGGGTTTTCAGGCCATAGGACTTCTCGACGTTTTCCAGGTTGATGAGGTTCACCACGGTGGGTTTTCGCTCTCCTTTAATTTCTTTTGTGCTGTTTTCTTGTGTTTTCCAGGCTAGCTACGTACCACACGCGCCCCCGGCGCGGGCGAACTAGTCACGACGGTGGCGCTCGCCTTCCCCGCCACGGACACAGCGGTGGCAACCTCCACGGCGCTGGCCTCGTCCTCGCACAGCATGGCGATGGATGGCCCGGAGCCGGAGACGATGGCAGCGAGCGCGCCCGCCTCCTTGGCTACCGCCAGCGTTAGCCGCAGGCTGGGCAGCAGGCTAATCGCGGGCGCCTGCAGGTCGTTGACCAGCAGCGGGGCGAGCTGGTGGGGGTCGCCGGTGACCAGCGCGCGCATCAGCTCCTCGGTCCCCTGGGCGCGGACGTCCGGCCGGTTGCCGGTGCGCGCGGCCTCCCGCTGGCGGTCCAGCTGCGCGAAGACCTCCGGGGTGGACAGCCCGCGCTTATCGGTGGCAATCGCCCAGTGGTACGGCCCCTGGGACATGATGCTGATCAGCTCGTCTCCTCGGGCAGTGCCGAGCGCGGTGCCGCCGAGCACGCCGAAGGGCACGTCGGCGCCAAGGGTGCCGGCGAGTGCCAGCAGCTCCGCCTGGCTGGGCGCCACAGCCTTGCGCGGGGTGGGGTATGGCAGTGGCTGGCGGCCGAAGTAGAACTCCACGGCGGCGACGAGGGCGGCGGCGGCGTCCGCGGAGCCACCGGCCATCCCGCCGGCCACGGGCACATTCTTGTCGATGTGGATGCTCACCGACGGCGCGCGGGTCGCCGGGTCCGCGGCCGGGCCCTCCAGCATGCCGGCGCGCTCGCACCACAGGTCGCGGACGATCTCGACGGCGCGCCAGGCGAGGTTGCTGGGGTCGCGCGGCACCAGGTGGGCATCCGGGCCGGAAACGGTGAGCTCGGGTTCCTCGCCGCGGGGCACGGCCGTGAGGGTCACGGTCTCTTTAAGGCTCACGGACTGGAAGATGGTTTCCAGCTCGTGGTAGCCGTCCGGCCGGACGTCGCCGACCCCCAAGTGAAGGTTGATCTTGCCGTGCGCAGTGGCAGCCACGCTGATGCGCGGCGTGCCTTGCTGCTCGTCACCGGTTCGCGGAGTACTCACTGCCCCTCCTGACTGGCGAGACTGGCCAGGGCAAGCGTCACGAATTCCTCGGCGCCGAGCTTCTCCCCACGCTGCTTCGGGTCGATGCCCGCTGCACGCAGGACCTCCTCGGCCTGCTGGCCGCCGCCGAAGTGTCCGGAGAGAGCGGCGCGCAGGGTCTTGCGCCGCTGCAGGAAGGCCGCGTCGGCCAGGGCGAAGGTCTCCCGGCGCACGACTTCCTCTGCGAATCCCGAGGCGGCGACCGCCTCGGCCCACGGGGCGGCCGGCTTGTCCCCCACACCCCAGCGGTCGATGCGCACCAACCCGGAGTCCACCTTCGGGGCGGGCCAGAAGACGTTCTTGCCGATCGTCGCGGCGCGGAAGGTATCGCCGTGGTAGCGGGCCTTCACGCTGGGCACGCCGTAGATCTTGCTGCCCGGCTTGGCGGCCAGCCGGTCCGCGACCTCCAGCTGCACCATCACGAGCACCCGACTGATCGTGGGGAACTGCTCCAGCAGGTGCAACAGGACCGGGACGGAGACGTTATAGGGCAGGTTCGCCACCAGTGCGGTGGGTTCCGTCAGCCCCTGCTCAGCCCAGTCGGTGGCGGTGATCTGGAGGGCATCGCGGAGGATGAGGTGGAGTTTGTCGGCGACCGGAGCGGCCTGCTCGGCGACGGTGCGTGGCAGACGTCCTGCCAACAGCGGGTCGATCTCGACGGCGGTGACCTCCCCCACCGCGCCCAGCAGCGCCAGCGTCAGCGAGCCCAGCCCGGGACCGACCTCGATCACGTGATCCTGCGGGCCGACATCCGCGGCGTGCAGGATCTTACGAACCGTGTTGGGGTCGTGGACGAAGTTCTGGCCGAGCTTCTTGGTGGGGTTGACCCCCAGCTCCTCGGCGAGCTGGCGGATCTCGACCGGCCCGAGCAGCGATACTCCCCCGTCTAGCGCCGGGGCATCCTGGGCACGCACGTCATCATTCACGCCTTCGAATATAAACGACCGGCAGCGTAGCGGGCGAAAATGCTTCCCCGCTACGGCTGCCGGTCAGTGCTTGTGTTCTGCGAACGCTGGGCTTTAGCGCAGGCCCATCTTCGCGGTGCAGGCAGGCCATGCACCCCAGCCCTGCGCGGCCTGGACCTTCTCGGCCACGGCGATCTGCTGCTCGCGGGTGGCCATGTGGGCTTCCGGAGCGTACTCGGTGCCGCCGAATGCCGCCCAGGTGGACGGGGTGAACTGCAGGCCGCCGGAGAAGCCGTTGCCGGTGTTGATGGACCAGTCACCGGTTGCCTCACACTGCGCGAGCTCGTCCCACACGGAGCCGTTCGCGACAGCCGGGGCGTCAGGGCCAGCCGGCTTCTTCGGCTTGGTGCCGACCTTGACCACTGCCTCAACCGGGGCCTCGAGCTCCTCGCGCTCCAGAACCTTGCGGTCGGTGACTTTGCCGTTGTGGCGGGTGACCAGCAGCTTTACGCGCTCCTTGCCGTCCTTGCCCTCCTTGACGACCTTCCGCTCGCCCTCTGGCAGGTTTGCATCCTCGATCTCGCGCTCCGGAGCGCTCACGGCGCGCTCGAAGGTGTGATCCTTCTTGGAGACGCGGACGACGTCGATGTGCATGCCCTCGCGCAGCGGGGTGTCTGCGGACGGGGTGACGATGTCATCCTTGCCCAGCGGGGTGCCACGCAGCTCGAAGATGTCGCCGACGGTGCGGGCCGGCATCTTCATGCGACCCTGCTTGCCGCCGTCGTTGAGGGTGAAGTACTTGGAGGTGGTGACGTCCAGATCCATGCCCTCAGCCGGGATCTTGGTGTTCATACCGGCCGAGAGGGAGCCGGTGGCGATCTCGTCGTACTTGCCGACCTGGCGCAGCATCTCCTCGACGGTGACGGAGGTGGTGTCGACATTCTCGCGCTTGCCGTCGATGATCAGGGCGACCTGCTTGGAGGAGCGCACCTTGATGGTGTCGTTGTTGGAGACAGACTCGGACGGCGCCGGGCTGACCAGGTCCTTGGGGTTGACCTCGACGCCGTTCTTCTCCAGGATGTCGCCGACGTTGCCAGTGACGGAGCTGGCCTCGACGATTTCGCCGTTGACGTCCAGCGTGATGTTCTTGTGCGCCGCAGCAGCGACGCCACCGCCGACAACCAGGGTCGCCAGCATGCCGCCGGTGGCCAGGCGCAGTGGCGTGGAGTTGGTGTTGTTAATGCGGTGCAAGCTGGACTTCTTCTTAGGAGACACTCGAAACCTCTCGTTATTCCCGTGATCGCTGCGACCCCTGGCGGGGCTGAACTTTTATCACAATACGATAACGATGAAATTAAATCCAGAAGAATCCCGAGACGTGGGCAAAATCACCCTCAGGTGGGGAACACGCACTGTAACAGCAATAACAGCTCGTCACATATGCAACGGCAGCCCGCTTGCGCACCAGGACGAAAGGCGCTGGATGCGCCTGCGATCCCCCTCCGGGTCGCACAGAAAGATAACGAGGGTTGCCTCGCCCTTAGCCCTCAAGCCCAAAGATGCGGTTGGCATTCGCCCATGCAAGTTCCGCGAACTCGGCCGGCGACTGGCCACGCGCCTCCGCGAGGACTCGGGCTGTATATCCCACAAACCCGGGCTCGTTGCGCGCCCCCCGGAAAGGCTCGGGGGTCATATAGGGCGCATCCGTTTCCACGAGGATCTGCTCGGCCGGGGCCAGGCGCGCTGCCTCTCGCAGTTCGTCATTGCGCTTGAAGGTCGCGTTGCCGGCGAAGGAGAGCACGTAGCCGCGGTCGATGGCCTCGCGTGCCACCTCCAGCGGGGAGGAAAAGCAGTGCAGGATGACGTCGGCGGGTTGCGGGGCATCCGCGAGAATGCGCATCAGGTCTTCGTCGGCTTCGCGGTTGTGGATCATCAACGGCTTGCCCGAGTTGACCGCGAGGTCGATGTGCCAGCGCAGGGCGGCTTCCTGCACTTCGAGGGAAGGCGTGGACTCGTCGTGCCTGATCCAGTACCCGTCCAGGCCGGTCTCCCCGATCGCAACACAACGGTCGTTGGCGGCCATGTCGGTGAGCCGGG
>NZ_JASLIP010000062.1 GCF_030152825.1 Corynebacterium sp. | reverse complement strand
ATCTGCTCGCTGTGCTGCCTGCTGCAGCGCTGGGTCGGCTGGCTCGCACCACTGGGTCGCATGCCGCTCACGATCTACTGCATCCACGTGCTCACGGCGGATCGGCTGGCACCGGAATGGTTCGGCTTCTGGGTCAGCCTGGGCGGCGCCATCCTCATCTCTTATGCGTGGCTCGCGGTCTTTGACCGTGGACCGCTGGAAACACTGCTTCGCCGCATCACCGCGGCATTTGGAAAGGATAAAAATGAAGAAGTTCGCAGCTAGCGTGGCCCCCGGGGTGGTCGCAGCAGGAGCGCTCGCCATCGCACCCGCCGGAGCCATGGAGAGCAAGACCTTCGCCGGGGATACCGAGGAGGCCAAGCCGGTCGTTTCCGTCCGCGTCGATGATTCCGACCCCGACGAGGGCGTGTGCACCGGCACCGCCATCGACCCGCACTGGGTGATCACCGCCCGCCACTGCATCGACGCGGCCGCCAAGCCGGGCGGTTCGGTACGCATCGGCCAAGGTGATGAGCAGCGGGTATACAAGGTTGACCGTCACGAGGTTGCCCCACGCGGGGATATCGCCCTGCTCCACACTGAGCAGGAGATCAATCTCGACACCTTCGCCGAGGTCGCCGATGAGGTGCCTAACGGGGACGTGAACATCTACGGCTGGTCCTCCGACGGTTCCGGTGGCTCCACCAAGCTGCCGTCCGCCAAGACTAAGGTCCGCGGCGACTCGCCGCTCGCGCTCTACGAGGCCCCGAAGGCCCTCGACGTTGCCCTGAAGGACGGCGCGCGCATCCAGCCGGGCGACTCCGGTGGCGCGATCTTCGCCGATGGCAAGGTTGCAGGCATCATGTCCGCATGTCTGTTCGAGGACCCGGAGAACCCGACGGAGGAGGAGATGAAGTCGAACGCTGCTGTATCTGTCGCACCAGTGGCAGAGCAGGCCGACTGGATCCGCGGGATCATCGGCGGCGGTGATGCGAAGGGCGGCGACAAGAAGGAAGACTCCAGCGAACCTGCAGCCGCGGCGTCCTCGGAGGACTCCGGGAACACGGCCCGCAACGTCGGCATCGGCGCGGGCGTCGTCGTCCTCGTTGCGGCTGGCGCCTGGCTGCTGCTGCGTCGTCGCGGTGCCTAAGACCCGCCTAGTGGCCTGCTTTCTCACCGGCGGGCCTGCATGATCGCGCCTACACTTGGGGTGTAGCCGTTTAACCGCGGAATACATCGGCTCAGCCGAAACAGACTGAACCGAAGAATCTCAAGGACAAGGAGTAGTCATGGCAGAGACACGCGATCAGGGACCGAAGCCGTTCGTCGTCGATATCGAGAAGGAAACCCTCGATAACGAGACCTTCCGCACCGCCCTGTGGACCGGGGAACAGTTCCAGGTCACCGTGATGAGCATCCCGGTGGGCGGGGACGTCGGCCTCGAGGTTCACACCAAGGAGGACCAGTTCCTGCGCCTCGAGTCCGGTCGCGGTCGCGTAGAGATGGGCCCGTCCAAGGATGAGGTGACCTTCACCGAGGAGGTCTCCGCCGACTGGGCAGTCATCGTTCCGAAGGGGACCTGGCACAACATCATCAACATTGGTGATGAGCCGATGAAGCTCTACAGCATCTACGCACCGCCGCACCACGCGCACGGCACCGTCCACCAGACCCAGGCGGACGACGTCGACTAGAAAGCACGCTTCGCGCTCAAGACAA
This sequence comes from Corynebacterium sp., assembly GCF_030152825.1. Taxonomy (GTDB): domain Bacteria; phylum Actinomycetota; class Actinomycetes; order Mycobacteriales; family Mycobacteriaceae; genus Corynebacterium. Next base: position 47,512 of record NZ_JASLIP010000062.1, on the reverse strand, counting down.
AGCGCCCGGCCTACCGGTCGGGCGCTTTTGCCGTCTTGTTATCGTGAACCTTCCCTTTCCGTTCTTTTCCAGGGCCTGCTTCGAGCCCTTTTTGAGATACCAATCCCCACCGAAAGGACCCCGTGAGCAGCACTGAATCCGAAAGACTCATCACCGTCAGCGCCACCGTGATCCAGGACTGCCAGGGCCGGGTGCTCTGTGTGCGCAAGGAGGGCTCGCCCTACTTCCAGCTGCCCGGCGGCAAGCCGGAAGCCGGGGAGACCAGTGCGCAGGCTGCCACGCGGGAGATCACGGAGGAGATCGGGGTGGCGCTCAAGGAGGAAGCCCTCAGCTTCCTAGGCATCTTCAGCGCGCAGGCTGCCAACGAGGACGGCTTTAAGGTGCGCAGCACCGTGTACACCCACCCGTACAACGAGGCGCTGGGGCAGGTGGCCGGTGGCCAGGCGGAGATCGCGGAGGCCCGGTGGCTGGACATCACCGCACCCGAGGAACTGGATGAACAGCTCGCCCCGCTGCTGGCCCAGCGCATCGGGCCGGCGCTGAAGCGCAGGATCAATTCGCTGACCGTGTTCACCGGTGCGAAGACCGGCACGGGGGAGGAGTACGTGGCACAGGCCCGCGAGTTTGGCCAGCAGCTGGCGGACCGGGGCATCACCTTGGTCTACGGCGGCGGCCACGTCGGGCTGATGGGGGAGATCGCCGACGGCGTCCTAGAAAACGGCGGCCACGTGGTCGGCGTGATGCCGCGGCACCTGGTGGATGAGGAGATCGCTCACCCCGGGCTCTCCGCGCTGCTGGTGGTGGACTCCATGGCCGAGCGCAAGCAAGTAATGACCGACCTGGCGGATGGCTTCGTCGCGCTGCCGGGTGGGGTGGGCACCCTCGACGAGGTCTTCGAAGTGTGGACCGGCCTCCAGCTCGGCACCCACGGCAAGCCAGTGGCGTTGTGTAACTCCCGGTTCTGGCAGCCGCTGGTCACGGGGCTGGCCGCGATGGCCGGCGAGGGCTTCATCCGCGCGGCGGACTTTGATTCGCTGATTCTCACCGAGGGCGCGGCCGAGACCTTGGAGCGCTTCGAAGACTGGCAGCCGCCGCGCCCACGCTGGTCTTAGCTCTGCTTCAGTGCGTCCGCTGCAGCGTCAAGGGTCTGATCCGTCGCACCCGCGGCTTGTTGTGCCGCGTAGCGCTCGTCGTACTCCTCGAGCTTGTCGAGCATCTCCTGGTGCTGAGCAGGCTCCCGGGAGTCCTCGTATTCGCCCTCACCCTCGTGCTGCTGCTCCAGCTCATCCTGCAGCTTCTCACGGAAGCGCTCATTCTCCGGCGCGGTACCGCGGATCAGTGTTGCGATGCGGCGCAGGTCGCGGGTAGACGCCTTGGCCGGAGCCGTGGCGTACTTCCAGATGCGGGAGCGGGCCTTGCCTTCTGCCTCGATGCGGCTGGCCGTCTTGAAGCGCCACAGGATCAACGCGCCCACGATGACCATGCCGATCCAGCCCAGGATCGGGAAGACCATGTTGATCAGGTCGCCGAAGCCCACGAAGCTCACGCCGAAGCCGACCAGCACACCCAGCAGGTACATCGGGCGGTAGGCCTCCGGCTTCTTGGCGGTTAGGCGGCGACCCAGGGCGTAGAACATGCCCAGAGCCGTGTTGAAGACCATGAACACCACGACCACGCTGGCGAAGTGGCTGAACCACGGTGCGATGTGCGTCGTCAGCGCCAAGATCGGGACGTCGGAGCCGAGGACCAGCGGGGCGGCCAGCAGCAGCATGATGACCTCGATGACCACCATGGTGCTGTAAATTAGCCCGCCCAGCAGGCCGCCGCGGATGGCGTTCTGCATGTTGGCGCTATCGCCACCGATGACCAGGATCATGCTGATGCCGGTGGCTAGCGTCATGCCCGTGTAGTTCAGGGCGGAGAGCCACCATGGGTGCACTGGGGACTCGTTCTGCGCGCCGATGGCGGCCAGCTCGGTGAAGGAGCCGTCCGGCTTATTCAGCAGCACCCACACGAAGACGATGAAGATCACCACGACGATTAGGGGCGTTGCCCCGCCGATGATCGTTGAGACGCGATCCACGTCCAACAAGCCCACCAGGGCGATGATGATCGTCAGGCCCAGGGCACCGATCCAGGGCTGAAATGCCCCATTGCTGCTCGACGACGGCACCGGCGCCGGCGATCATGATGAAGCCAATTGCAAATTGGGTGACCGTTGCCCCCGCATCCATCACCCTGGAGATGATCGGGTGCGAGATGCGGTTGAAGACGGAGGAGTGCTCCTCGGCGAGGAAGAAACTTCCCGCCGTCATCGCGACAATTGCGGCACCGGCGGTGGTGATGGCTGCGACGAGCACACCCCACACACCCATCGTGCCAAGCTGACAAAGTACTGGGTAACTTCCTTGCCAGTTGCGAAGCCAGCGCCGACCAGTAGCCCGACGAGCGCCAACCCAATTTTGATGCTTCTCATTCTTAAATTTTTCCTTGAAGGTACTTGCCGCTACTTCCGGAAGTTCACATCCGGAAGCAGCTCTAGCGCCTTCGCCCGGGCGAAACCATAAACCTGGGAGGGCTCGATTTCACCCGGCACCGACACCTCGTCGGGGTTGGTGAGAACTTCGACCAGGTAGGGCTTGGGGGAGTGCACTGCAGTGCGCAGGGCTTCGGCCAGTTCCTCTGGCTCGGAGACCTGCACCGTCTCCAAGCCCATGGCACGGCCAAGTTCAGCGAAGTCTGGATTATCCAAGTCAGTACCGTACTCCGGAAGGCCGACCTGTTCCATTTCCAGCTTCACCATGCCGAGCTTCGTGTTGTTGAAAACCACGACGGTGATCGGCAGATCGTAGGTCACCGCGGTGCGCAGATCGCCTGCCAGCATCATCAGTCCGCCGTCGCCTGCCATCGCCACCACCTGGCGGTCCGGGTACTCCGCCTGCGCGCCCAGCGCCATCGGCAGGGCATTGGCCATGGAGCCCAGGTTATAGGAGCCGATGAGGCGCCGGGTGCCGCGCATCGGCAGCAGCCGGGAGGGCCACACCGTCGACATGCCGGTATCTGAGGTGAAAATCGCATCGTCGGCGCAGACCTCGTCCAGCGCGGTGGCCACACCCTCCGGGCGGATCCGCTTGCTGGGGTTATCGCCCAGAGAACGCAGCTTGCCTAGCAGCGTTTCGTCGAAGTGCGGGTTGGCGAGCTTCTTCTGCCCATCCAGCCAGCGCTCGTAGCGCTTGCGCAGCCCTTCGGCCCAGTCCTTCTCATCCTTTTCGACGCCGGCGCTGCGCAGCGCGCCGATCAGCAAGCGGAGGCTTTCGGTGGCGTCGCCGACCAGGGCGACGTCGATCTGGGCGCGGCGACCGATGTGGCTGGCGTTGATATCCAGCTGAATCATCTGCTTGCCGGAGGGGATCCACTCCCGGTACGGGAAGTCGGTGCCGATCATGAAGATCGTGTCGGATTCCTCCATGGCTTTAATCGCCGCCGGGTTACCAATCAGCCCGGATTGACCAAGCTGCCATGGGTTCTCATCCTCCAGGAATTCCTTGCCCTTAAGCGTCAGCACCATCGGGGAGTCCAGGATTTCAGCCAGCTCCAGCAGCTCCTCGCGGGAGTTCTGTGCTCCGCGGCCGACCAACAGCGAGACCTTCTCCGCCGACTGTAGCGCGTTTACCGCCTCGCCGACCCGGTCGGCGGATGGGGTAGAACCCGTGGGCTTCGGCGCGAAGCGTGGGGTGGTGGCCTCCTTGGGCAGGGTCAGGCCGCCCACGTCGGCGGGGATGCTCAGCACCGCCACGCCACTCTGGGCGATCGCGGCGTTGACGGCCTGCTCGAAGAGGTAGGGCATCTGCTCGGCGGTGGTGACCGTCGCGGTGAAGACGGAGACGTCGTCGAAGAGGCGGTCGTTGTTGACCTCCTGGAAGAAGTTGGTCCCGATGGAGGCTTGTGGAACCTGGCCCACGATGGCCAGCACCGGGGCGTGGGACTTCTGGGCGTCATAAAGGCCGTTGAGCAGGTGGATCGCGCCGGGGCCGACGGTGCCCATGACCACCCCGAGCTCACCGGTAAGCTGGGCCTGCGCGGAGGCGGCGAAGGCGCCGGCCTCCTCGTGGCGCACACCGATCCAGTCGATGCGGTCCTCGCGCCGGATTGCGTCCGTAAGGGGGTTGAGGGCATCTCCCACCACGCCCCAGACCTTGGAGACCCCGTGCTCGGCCAGGGCCTTCACCATCATTTCGCCGACTGTCATAGCCATGGGTTCAATCGCTCCTCGAATTCAGACCTAAGTTTCTGTGTTTTTAAGAAGCAGTTGTGGCTGGTTGCTGGTCTAGATCGACCAGCCACAGTGGTGCCCTTTGAATCCCACTGTAACGGCCGGGTCAGAAGTCCGCAGTGCGCGTGCAGCGCCACAGCATGAAGAGCGGGCGAAGAATTAACGGAGGGCTTAACGCTGCGCGGAACCTTCGAGATTGGCCACCGGGGCCTGCAGCGCCCGCAGCGCGTAGAGGATCGCCGCGAGGTCCACGACCTCCTGCAACAGGGCGCCCGCGACCGCCGGGATGTACCCGAAGGCGGCCACCAGCATCAGCCCCACCGAGAGCGCGATACCGATGATGATCGCGGTCTTCGCGGTGCGTAGCGTGTGCCGGGCGATCTCGATCGCCTCGGCCAGGGGAGCGAGGCTGTCCTTCAGGATGACGGCGTCCGCGGCCTCGCCGGCCGCCGTCGTTCCCCGCACACCAAGGGCGACGCCGACGTCTGCGGCGGCGAGCACCGGGGCGTCATTGATACCGTCGCCGACCATCATCGTCGGGTGGGGAGCGAGGTTGCCCGCCAGCTCCACCTTGTCCTTCGGCAGCAACCCCGCGTGGACCTCGTTGATTCCCAGTTTTTCGGCCACGGCCTTTGCCGTCGGCTCTGCGTCGCCGGTGAGGATCGCAAGCTTGCCCACGCCCTGGTTCCGCAGCCAGCGAATCAACGCACCCGCTTCCGGGCGTACCTGGTCGGCCAGGTGCAGGGAGCCCGCGAATTGGCCGTCGACCGCGACATAGGCGTCCGTCTCCCCGGACAACACATCCGCCTCACTCGCTGTCGGGTCGATCTGCTGGATGAAGCTCAGCTTGCCGACCCGGACTTGGTGCCGGCCGACCTCGGCAGCTACACCATTCGTGGCGATTTCTTCGAAATCCGTGGCCGTGGGGACGGTGACTCCGCGAGCTTCGGCGGCCTGCATGATCCCATCGGCGAGCGCGTGGGTGGAGCCGCGCTCCGCAGCCGCGGCGAGCGCCAGGACCTCGTCTTCCTGCCAGCCATTGCTGGTATCGATGCGCTCCAGCTGAGGTTGGCCCGAGGTGAGGGTGCCGGTCTTGTCGAAGGCGGCGGAACGCACCGTGGCCAGCTGTTCCAGCACGCCACCGCCCTTGACCACCATGCCCCGCTCGGAGGCGCGCGACAGCCCGCCCAGGAAGGCCACGGGCGCTGCGATGATCAGCGGACACGGGGTGGCCAGCACGAGCACCTCGGCGAAGCGGGTGGTGTCCTGAGCGATGAACGCCGCCACCGCGGCGAGGAGAACGGCGAAAACCGTGAATGGAAGCGCGAAACGGTCGGCGATGCGCACGACCGGAGCCTTTTCCTCGCGGGCCGTGGCCACCAGGTCGATGATCCGTTGGTACTGAGAATCCGCGGCCACACGTTCCGCCCGCAGACGAAGAGCAGTCTGGCCAGCCAGGGAGCCGGACATCACCTCGTCGCCGGTGTACTTATCCACGCTGAGGGGCTCGCCGGTCAGTGCGGACTCGTCCACGCTGGCGTGCTCGGAGAGCAGCGTGCCGTCCACCGGGATCTGCTCGGATGGGCGAACCAGGATGACGTCCCCGACCGCGATGTCCGCCACCGCGATCTCCTCGACCTCGTCGGAATCCGCCGAGAGCAGGCGGAGGGCGTGCTGTGGGGCGCGGTTCAGAAGATTCGTGAGGTTGCGCTCCGCGCGGGCTTGCGCGTAATCCTCCAAGGCCTCGCCCCCAGTGATCATGAGGACGATGATCAGGCCCGCGACATACTCACCCACCAGCAAGGTGGCCGTCATCGACACCACGGCGAGGATATCCAGGCCGGTGTGGCCGCGCAGGAGGTCGCGGATCATGCCCGCGCCCACCCAGAGGATTACCGCCACGATGAAAATTGAGGCAAGCCACTGGGCGGCGACCGGCTGCTCCACCAGCCGGAGCGCGCCCGTCGTGGCCAGGATTACCAGCGCGAGGTAAACCAGCCAGTAGCGTTGGAGATTTTTAAGCATACGCACATATTCGCCTATTAATGCGCGTTTCGCTAGCAAGGATAGCCTATCTGAACTGCGGTTATGCTGGGCTTCGGAAACCTGAGGCTCGGCGGTCAGCCCCGATTCTCAGGAGCTGTAGCACAGTGGGCTAGTCCCGCAGGAACTCCAACCACCGGGGGAGCTCGCGCATCGTCTGCTGCATCCCCAACGCGTAGTTCCGCCGGAGCGCGCGTACCTTGCGCTCGGTGCTGGTGACCATCATGTTTTCCGGGTAGAAGATCATGGCCTTGCCCTGGCGTTCCAGCTCGGTCATCTGCTCCCGCACCGCGTTATAGCGCTCGTGCCTCGTCAGCGCTGCCTCCGCCACCGCCGGGTACTTGCGGTTGAACAGCCGGACCAACTGCGGAGAACCCATCGCCGGGCGGGTGTAGTTGCGCGGCTTCGTCGCCAGGATGAGGAACTTATCGAAGCCAGCCTCGATAGCATTCGGCAGCACGAGGCCACCCGTGGAACCCAGCGCACCGTCCACGTAGGGAACCCCGTCGACGAAGGCCGTCGGCATCAGGGTGGGGATCGTGGAGCTGGCTCGCACCTGACGCATCAGGTCCGCGTCGTCTTTCTGATCACCGCGACCCCAGGAGACCGTTTCTCCCGTGTCGGCACGCAACGCGCTGATCGAAAATGGGGTGTCGTCCGCGAAGAAGGTCTCGAAATCGAAGGGGATCGATGCATTCGGTAGCGCGGCCTGCTCGTAGATGAAGTCCGAGTTGAAATAGCCGTTGCCCCGGATGAAGGACGACATCCCGCCCGCCGTGGGGTGGGCAGGCAGGGTGATGAAGCTCTCGCGGGCGCGCAGCCGGTCGCCGGAGAGGAAGTTCACGGTGTGCGAGGCGCCCGCGCTCACCCCGCCGACCCAGCCGAACTTCACCCCATGGGCGAGCAGCTGATCGATGCAGGCCGCGGTGTAGCTATTGCGCATGCCGCCACCCTCCAGGACGAGGGCAACGTTTCTTGCATCCAGCATGTTTTCCCTACTTCTTCTTTATCGACGTCGCGGTCGCCTTGCACCCAGCGACGATGCCAAGCACGATGAGCCCGGCGACGAGCCCAAACCCGAGGCTACACAGGGTTTCGGCGGTCCAGGAGGCGAAACCTCCCCAGGATTCGACGGCACCGCTCGCAGCTGCGGCGACTTCGTGGGGCCAATGCCAGCCGAGCTCGTCGAAGGCGGAGAGCAGGATGTGGCCGCCCACCCAGAGCATCGCGAAGGTACCGATCACCGCGATGGTATTCAGCACCTTCGGCATGGCCGTGACCAGACCCCGGCCGAAGCGGGCGGCCGCGGGCTTGCCTGTGGCGATGAGTCGCAGCCCGATATCGTCGATTTTCACCAGCAGGCCCACGAAGCCGTAGACACCGAGCGTGATGGCGAGCGCGACGACGATGAGGATGAGAGTGCGGTTCAGGAAGGGTTCGGTGGCTACCTCGTTCAGCGAGATCACCATGATCTCCGCCGAGAGGATGAAGTCCGTGAGGATTGCCTGCTTGACCAGGGCGTCCTCCTCGACGACCTCCTCGCTCTCGGCGTCGTGATGGGCGACGATTCCGAGCTTTTCGGCGACCTTCTCCGCCCCCTCGAAGGAGAGGTAGACCCCGCCCACCATCAACAGGGGCATCAGCGCCCACGGGGCGAGCCAGCTCAGCAGCAGCGCCAGCGGCAAGATGATCACGAGCTTGTTGAACAGCGAGCCCCGCCCGATGCGGAAGATGATCGGCAGCTCGCGGGCAGGGGTCACGCCCTGAACGAACTTTGGGGTCACCGTGGCGTCGTCCACCACCACTCCCGCGGCCTTCGCGCTCGTGCGCCCGGCAGCTGCAGCGACGTCATCCACCGTGGCCGCGGCTTTCTTCGCGATCAGTGCGACGTCATCCAAGAGGGCGGCGAGTCCACCTGCCATAGTCCGGTTGAAGCCTTTCGGTTCTGAGGCGGGGCGCAGTCGCGCTCGCCCGGGTTACCAAGAAGGCTCAAGTTTAGTGTGCCGAGCGCTCCATGGGGAGGAGCGGACCGATAGCACCCGCTCCCAGGCACACGTAGTTGCCGACCGCGGGCGTGGAACGCTGCTGTGGGGTCGCCAGAACCTCGATCGTGTTCCCGCCCCCGGAGACCCGCACGTGCTGTTGATTCAGTTCGGCCGGGACAGCGACCCGGTGGGCGCGGGCGAGCGAGTCCTCGTAGCTTTCGAGCCCATTGGGGGTCAGGATGCGCAGCGTGACGGGGGTGCTCGCCGTGGTGTTTAGCACCCAGGTCCACTCGCCGAACTTCAGCGGCGCGCTGAGCTTCACCAACGTCGGTTTGTTCAGGGGGATCCGCTGCCCGCATTGTTTGCTGTCCGGCTGCTCGTTGACCGCGAGTTTTAGGACGTCCGCGGCCACCAACTTCCCCTCGTCGTTGAGGAACGTGGGTTGTGGCGTCCCCGCCGATACGCCGGGCCAGTCAGGCAGGGAGCGGGCGACGTCGCCGATGTCCACCCGCGGGCCGTCGTAGCGATTTGCGATCATGGCCGGGACGGGCTGGGGCAGAAGCGGGGCGGGTGCGGCCCGCAGGCTGGACTTGACGGTGCGCAGCCACTCGGCGGTGTCGTCGTCCTGCCAGCTATTCAGGTAGCCGACGGTGGTGGCGGTGGAGGAGGCGATGAATCCCACGGCGAGGACGGCCTGCACGATAGCGCGGGCCCGCGGAGCCCGGGACTTGTCCTTGGCACCATGACCGCGCGTGGAGGTTTCCCGCGGGGCACGATCAGCTGCCGCCGCGTGGCTAGCGAGCCGATGGTCGGGGAGCGCTCGGGCCTCTGCCTGCACAGCAGCCGCGGTGCACAACAGGACGGCAGCGGTGAAGGCATCGGCGTAATAATGCAGCGAGGCGGTGATCACGTCCGACGTGTTGGCGCCAGAGCGGGCCAAGGCTAGGGCTAGAAAAACCAGCGCCAGGTAACCCAACGAGAGCGCGAGTCCGCCGGCCCGCAGCCGAGTACCAGCGAGGCCCTGGCCATGCCGGAAAAGCCACACCGCCACGAGGGCGACTGTCCCGACCGCAGCGAGCCAGCCCACTGCAGCCGAGGGGGAGGCGAAGCTGCCACCAGGCGCCCAACGCTCGAAGCTCCACGGCCCACCGAGAACCCCGGGGAGGACCGCGTCCCGCAGTGCCCTCGGCACCGCGCCCCACACCACGGACCCCGAGGCCTCCCCAGCCGACGGCTCAGACCGGGTCACCGCGACATAGAGCACCGCCCACGCTGCGGTGACCAACCACCCAGGCGCAAGGGTGAGGACCCGCGTGCGTCGGGGCGCGGCGTCCGGACACTGCGGGTAGAGAAAGGACGGGAAGAACAGCGCCAACGCGGTGAGCACGGGGAGGATGGAAAGCGCCTTCTCCGTGAACAGCAGCCCGACGAAGACGGTGAGAGCCACCGCAGCTCCGCGCACAGCCAGCCGAGCGTGAGAAGCCGGCCTCGTCTGGCGCAGCAGCAACAGTGCCACCGCGCAGGCGATTTGCCAGGCCAGCGCGTTGATGGCCGCCGACCACCAGCCCAGCGCAGCCCCCAGGAATGGGGAGAAACACAGCAGGGCCAGCACCACCGGGCGACCCCGAGCGACACCGCTGGCAGCCCACAGCACAGCAGACCCAAAGGTGCCGAGCACGATCAGCGTGGCCGGCAGCCACCATTCCAGGGCGGCGATGCGGTCGACCGCCAGTTGGAGGGCGATCGCGGCGGGCATGAGGTGCCCGTCGTGGGGGAGGAAGAGTCCCGTGAACGAGCGCTGCTCTGGGGCGCCGTAGGTGGCGGGGATCAGGAAGTCATCCCAGTACAGGGTGCGGCCAGCCACCCGGTACGCGCTGAGCCCGGTGGCGGCGAGAGTGATGGCGAAAGTGGCAAACCGCACTGACCTCGCTGCGCCCATGGAACCCCCTGGTCAGCTGCTACTGGGCGGCGCGCACTGGCTGCACGGACATGTACTTATCCTTGCCCGTGCAGCCTTCGAGCCCCTTGAGCTCGATATAGGCAGAGCGGGTCTCCTCCGGCGGGTAGACGCGGATCCCGTCGGCGGCCTTCGGGCTGCACTCCTCAGGGCCCAGCGCCCCGACCTTCGTGATGCGGACGGAGGCGGTTGCGCGGTCGCCCGGCTGGAGGGTCACCTTTTCGGACCCGCCGGATTCCTCGCGATCGGCGCTGGCGCCCAGCTGCGTGCCGTTGTTATCGGTCACGAGGCTGACCCCGGGGTAGCCCTCGAGCGAGCACTCCTCGTCTCCAGTGTTCGTGAATACGACGTCCAGCAGGGTGCTGCCGGCCGCGCCCTGCATGTTGTCCGCATCGATCTTTAGGTCAGGGGTGGTGCACAGGCCGTCGCGCTTGCGCTCATCACCGGCGTCCGCCAGACCAGCGGAGTCGGACTCGGCATTGGCCGTGGATTCGCGATCCGTCTGCGAGGACAGCGACTGTGGCTCGGCGTCCTCGGGGTTGTCGGCGCCCCCGCTGCAGGCTGCGGTCAGTGCCAGTGCAGCTGCGCCCAGCCCTGCAGCGGCGCGCCGGGCCCACCGGGAAGCGTGCGTGCCTGCGGGGGAGGAGGCGGTAGCGCCCTTCAACGTGGCAGGGGTCGCAGGGGCGGTGCTCTTTCTGCCTAGCTGGGATGCGGGTTGGGCGTCGCTGCGCGGCTCGGACTGAATCATGAATTTTAGGATAACTAAGCTGCGGAAAAACCGAGAACCGGAAGGGATAAAAGTTGTGAAATCGTGACAATGCTGCCCCGGTATGCCGCGGCGCGGTACAGTGTCAGATAGTTATCTAGAACACAATTCCTAAACGCAATTTGTGGAGGTCACCTATGGGGTTCAACCCGGATTTCGAACCATTCAAGCTCCCAGAGGAGTACCAGGAGCTGCGGGACGCCATCCGCGGTCTTGCGGAGCGGGACATCGCCCCGTATGCGCAGGACGTCGATGAAAATGAGCGCTTCCCGGAGGAGGCCCTCAAGGCGCTGAACGAATCCGGGTTCAATGCGATCCACGTCCCGGAGGAGTGCGGTGGCCAGGGGGCGGACTCCCTCGCGGCGGTCATCGTGATCGAGGAGGTCGCCCGCGTCTGTGGCTCGTCTTCCCTGATCCCGGCCGTGAACAAGCTCGGCACCATGGGCCTCATCCTCAACGGCTCCGACGAGTTGAAGCAGGAAGTGCTCCCGGATATCGCCAACGGTGAGCTCGCCTCCTACGCGCTGACCGAGCGTGAGGCCGGCTCCGACGCTGGTGCGATGAAGACCCGCGCCGTGCGCGAAGGCGATGAGTGGGTCATCAACGGCTCCAAGTGCTTCATTACCAACGGTGGGCGTTCCTCCTGGTACACCGTCATGGCCGTCACCGACCCGGAGGCGGGAGCCCGCGGTATCTCCGCGTTCATGGTGCACAAGGACGATCCGGGATTCCGCGTCGGTGGGCTCGAGCACAAGCTCGGCATCAAGGGTTCTCCGACTGCGGAGCTGTACTTCGAGGACTGCCGCGTGCCGGCTTCCCGCATGATCGGCGAGGAGGGGACGGGCTTCAAGACCGCCCTGCAAACCCTGGACCACACTCGTCCGACCATTGGCGCGCAGGCTCTCGGCATCGCCCAGGGGGCTTTCGACCAGGCCGTGGCATATGTCAAGGAGCGTAAGCAGTTCGGGAAGGCCATCGCGGACTTCCAGAACACCCAGTTCATGCTTGCCGATATGAAGATGAAGATCGACGCCGCCCGGCTGATGATCTACACTGCCGCGTCCAACGCGGAGCGCGGGGTCGCCGAGGGCGGGGAGCGTCTGGGCCTGATGGCTGCCGGTTCCAAGGCCTTCGCTTCCGACGTCGCGATGGAGGTCACCGTTGACGCGGTTCAGCTGCTTGGGGGTTATGGCTTCACCCGTGACTTCCCGGTGGAGCGCATGATGCGCGACGCTAAGATCACCCAGATCTACGAGGGCACCAACCAGATCTGCCGCATGGTGATGGGCCGCCAGATTCTGGGCTAACTCAGCAGCGGGCTGCAGCCCACTGATCCGCCTCGGAGCGCCACACACCGCCCGGGGTGGATTTTCTGTTTGTGCGTGGCAAGGATCAGGGCTGCGCATGGACTCAAGCAGCATGATCTCCACGCCTTCGAGCTGCTAACCCTCCCGGGGGCCATAGCGGCCGCCCGATATGCTTAACCACATGCCACGTACCGTTCCCCAGGGGCCGCCGTACCAGTCGGTGGTGGGCTCCTTCCGCGAAGCCTTCAGCAGCCGACAGCGATTCCGCACGGAGGTGCTGGCCGGCCTAGCCACCTCCTTCGCTCTAATCCCCGAGGTCATTAGCTTCGCGATCCTCGCCGGTGTGAGCCCCGCGGTGGGGCTGTTTTCCACGGTTGTGCTGTGCTTCGTTATCGCGTTCACGGGTGGGCGCCCGGCGATGATCACCGGTGCCGCCGGCGCCACCGCCCTGGTCATCGCGCCCCTCGTGGCCAGCCACGGGACGGATTACCTCATCGTGACGGTCGTGCTGGCCGGCATCATTCAGGTGATCTTCGGTCTGCTGGGTGTAGCCAAGCTGCAGCGCTTCATCACACCCGAGGTCATGGCCGGTTTCGTCAACGCCCTGGGCATCATGATCCTCACCGCCCAGCTGGAGCACATCATCGGTGCCGACTGGCCGGTATGGGTGCTCTTTGCCATTGGCATCGCCGCTCTCCTGATCTTCCCGAAGATCACCGTCGCGATCCCCGCACCTCTGATCGCCATCGCGATCCTGACCCTGATGGTCGTGATCCTCGGCTGGCGGGTGCCGGATGTGGGGGACATGGGTGGGCTCACCGGTGGGCTGACCGAGGTGCGCATGCCGGATGTCCCATGGACTTGGGAGACCTTCTTCCTCGTGCTGCCTTATGCGCTGGGCTTTGCCGCCGTCGGTCTGGTGGAGTCGGTGATGACGGGCCAGCTGGTGGACGGGATGACCATGACCTCCTCCAACAAAACCCGCGAATCCTGGGGCCAGGGCGTGGCTAATATCGCTGCCGGCGCGCTGGCCGGAACGGGCGGCTGCGGCATGATCGGGCAGACGATGGTCAACGTTGAGGAATCCCATGCCCGCACCCGCTTCTCCTCGATTGCCGCTGGCGGGTTTTTGCTGCTATTCATCCTCTCGCTGCACCAGGTCGTCTCCGCCATCCCCATGGCGGCGCTGGCTGCGGTGATGGTCATCGTCTCCCTGAAGACCATCTCCTGGTACACCGTGAGCCCCAAGGGGTTGCTGCGGTTGCCGTGGCAGCACTCGCTGGTGATGATGTGCGTCTTCACGGCGACCCTGGCCACCAATAACCTCGCGGTGGGTGTGGTTTTGGGCGCCGCGGTGGGCGTGGCGCTCACAAAAATCGCCCCCACGGAAAGTGGGGGCGAGGCCGACTAGCGGCGAGCTCTGCGGCGCGTGGCACGTGGTCCCGATGGGCACGTGCGTGGCGCTAGCCGGTGATGACTATCGCTGCCGCTCTTAGCGGACGTTGATCATTGCCACGGTCGGGCTGAAGCCACAGTTGGACGGGCCGGAGTTCTTCTCCACCGTGGTCACGCCGCCCTCGAGCAGAGCCAGGACCGTGCCGGAGCCGGTCTTCGCTGCGCCATTGACGGTGCCTGGGCCCTTCGGGTTGATGCCGTTGTTCCCCAGCACGGTGGTGCCGATGCGGCCGTTGTTGATATTCACCCAGTGGACGCGCATCGGGATCGCCTGCTTCTTAGCGGCCGGGCCCGTGCCCAGTGCGGTGAAGACGAAGTTCACCTCACCCGCTGCCACACCAGGTAGCGGCAGAGCTGCCGGGCCCGGAACAGCCATGGCCGTACCGACGGCCTTATCCTTGCCACCGATGCACTTCATGGATACGGTCGGGAAAGCGAACTGGGTGAATGCCGGGCCGCCCTCCGGCAGGTAGACGCCAGGATCCTTGTCTCCATCACCACGGAAGAATCCGACCACCGACTCCAGGGCGGACTTGGCCTTGTCAGGCAGGCCAGGGGTGTTCGCGAACTGCTCGATCTGGTTCAGCACGTGTGGTGCCGGACGGCCGAGGTGATCGAGGGAGCCGACAGGGGCTGCCTGAGCAGGGCTGATGACGGCCGTGGCGCTGAGCGCCATCGCGGCGAGGGTTGTGGCGGCGCGGCGGCCCCACGTGCGCTTGAGAGAGGAAGTGGCCTTGACGTTCATTCCGGGTGGTGCCTTCCAGTGCTGGTTGCGGAGTATTTCGGACTGGCAAGCCTGGGGCTGCTCATCACCGCGCTACGGGCGAGGGGCAGTCAGCGCTTGCACAATTGTTGTTTGGTTTGGTCCACAATATCAGCACAGCGTGAAAAGTTGGGGAAAACGATAAAGCTTTTCTGGCGATCACCTGACCCCGGCGGCGGGGGAGTGCGCAGGGGTGACGAGCGCAGGCTGTGATAACGCATGCAGAAAAACTTCGAGGCATGTGGAAAAATAGTGGAGTCAACCGCGGCGCTAACATTGGCACCGTAGGAGTAGCCAATCGCTCATAGTCAATATTTTTAAGGAAGCGTTGAACTAGTGACCCATACCGAGTTTCGAAACGTCGCCATCGTCGCGCACGTCGACCACGGAAAGACGACTCTCGTCGATGCCATGCTGCGTCAGTCCGGCGCCTTCGACCCGCACGCGGAGGTCGAGGACCGTGTCATGGACTCCGGTGACCTGGAGCGCGAAAAGGGCATCACGATCCTTGCGAAGAACACCGCGATTCGCCGCAAGGGGCTCGGTAAGGACGGCTCCGACCTCGTCATCAACGTGATCGACACCCCGGGCCACGCCGACTTCGGCGGCGAGGTTGAGCGCGCCCTGTCCATGGTGGACGGCGTGGTGCTGCTCGTTGACGCATCCGAGGGGCCGCTGCCACAGACCCGCTTCGTACTCGGCAAGGCACTGGCCGCCAAGATGCCGGTCATCATCTGCGTGAACAAGACCGACCGCCCGGACGCCCGCATCGACGAGGTCGTCGAAGAGGCTCAGGACCTGCTCCTCGAGCTGGCATCCACCCTCGAGGACGAGGAGGCCATGGAGGCCGCCGAGTCCCTTCTGGAGCTGCCGGTGCTGTACACCTCCGGCCGCGAGGGCAAGGCGTCCACCGAAAACCCGGGCAACGGCAACGTCCCGAACTCCCCGGACCTGCAGCCCCTCTTCGACGTCCTGTACGACACCCTCCCGGAGCCTTCCGCCGACGTCGAAGGCCCGCTGCAGGCCCACGTCACAAACCTCGACTCCAGCTCCTTCCTGGGTCGCATCGGCCTGGTCCGCGTCCACTCCGGCGTGCTGCGCAAGGGCCAGCAGGTCGCGTGGATCCACTACGACGAGGAGGGCGAGCAGCACGTCAAGACCGCGAAGATCGCCGAGCTTCTGCGCACCGTCGGCGTGACCCGTGTGCCCGCCCAGGAGGTCATCGCCGGTGACATCGCCGCGATCTCCGGTATCGACGACATCATGATCGGCGATACCCTCGCCGACCCGGAGCACCCGAACCCGCTGCCGCGCATCGCCGTGGACGAGCCAGCGATCTCCATGACCATCGGCGTGAATACCTCCCCGATGGCTGGTCGCGGTGGCGGCGATAAGCTCACCGCCCGCATGGTGAAGACCCGCCTCGACCAGGAGCTGATCGGTAACGTCTCCCTCCGCGTGCTGCCGACCGAACGCCCCGACGCCTGGGAGGTCCAGGGCCGTGGCGAGATGGCACTGTCCGTTCTCGTTGAGACGATGCGCCGCGAGGGCTTCGAGCTCACCGTCGGTAAGCCACAGGTCGTGACCCGCACCGAAAACGGCCAGCTCATGGAGCCTTACGAGAACCTCACCATCGACACTCCAGAGGAGTACCTGGGCAACATCACCCAGCTGATGGCCGCCCGCAAGGGCCGCATGGAGTCCATGGATAACACCGGCTCCGGCTGGATCCGCATGCACTTCATCGTGCCCGCCCGTGGTCTCATCGGTTTCCGTACTGTCTTCATGACCGAGACCCACGGCACCGGTATCGCCAACCACTACTCTGCGGGCTACCAGCCCTGGGCTGGCGAGATCAAGGGCCGCCCGACGGGCTCCCTGGTCGCGGACCGCACCGGCCAGGTCACCGCTTATGCACTGATCAACCTCGCCGACCGCGGTCAGTTCTTCGTCGAGCCGGGCGCTGAGGTCTACGAGGGCGTCGTCGTCGGCGCGAACAACCGCGACGAGGACATGGACGTCAACGTCACCAAGGAAAAGAAGCTGACGAACATGCGTGCCGCGTCCGCGGACACCACCGTGACCCTGGCGAAGGCCCACGAGATGAGCCTTGAAGAGGCCATGGAATTCTGTGGCTACGACGAGTGCGTCGAGGTCGCGCCGGACGTCATCCGCGTGCGTAAGCTGGTCCTGAACGCAACCGAGCGTGCACGCGCCCGGTCCCGCGAAAAGGCTCGTAACAAGTAGTGTGCTCTTCGCCCGCGGCGGGGAGCCACCCGCCCGGACGTGATAGAGCGCAGTGGCGCTGACGGAGGTTGGTCTTGGCAATGACTCAGAGGCAGCCTCGTCAGCGCTTTTTTGCTGCCCTCGTGGCCACCCCGGTGGCGCTCAGCCTCGTCCTGTCAGGCTGCCAGGCCCGCCCTGGAGATGCCCCCACCGTGGAGGAACCGGCCGAACCCAAGGCCAAGGAGCCTAACGAGGAAAAGAACGAAGACACCCCGGATTCGAAGCTGCGGGAGATCAACATCGGCGTCGATGAATTCGACGGCAATCTGAACCCGCACATCGTCGGCAACCTGGGCCAATCCACGATGGCGGTCGCGGACCTCACGCTGCCGTCCGCGTTCAACCGCGTCGGCAACCGCTGGGTGATGAACAAGGACCTCCTGGTCAAGGTGGATGCCGATAACCCGGTGGCGCCGACCGAGGTGACCTACACCCTGCGCCCGCACGCCCAGTGGTCCGACGGCACCCCGATCTCCGGCAGTGATTTCCAGTACCTCTGGGATGAGCTGCGCACCCAGCGCATCGCGGAGAACGCTGCCCAGTACAGCAAGATCTCTGGGATCAAGGTCTCCGGGGGAGGCTCAAGGGTTCGCGTGAGTTTCAGCGAGCCACAGGAAGGCTGGCGGCAGTTGTTCCGGCATCTGCTGCCGAGCCATATCTACCGGGCTGAGGGGCAGCAGTTCGCCACGATGATGAACGAGCGATCGGTGGCCTCGGGCGGAGCTTATCGGGTCCACGCGGTGGACGCCGGGCGTGGCGTCATTGAGCTGCAGCGCAACGACCGCTACTGGGGTTCGGCCCCAGCCGCCACGGATAAGCTGATCCTGCGGGCGGTCCCGGATGTTCACACGGGGGCGCAGATGCTGCGCTCCCGACAGCTGCAGATGTACGCCGCCTACCCGGCGGGGCTGTCGTTGCTGACCCTCGGCGAGGTCCCGGATGTCCGCGGCACGCAGCGGGGCCGGAAGGTCCAGCTGAACTTCGCTCTCAACCTCGATGCGGAGCGGATGAACCAGATGGCTGTGCGCCGCGTAGCGTTGGCGGCGATCAAGCCTGGCACCGTGGCGCAGATCGTCTCCGGGAATAGGGACGTCGCCCCTCCGGAATGGGGCGAGCGGCCCACCGAACAGATGCCGGACGAGGCCCGGGCTTTGTTCGAGGAGAGGCCCTTCACCATCGCCGCTCCCAATAACGACAAGCAGGCGGCCATCGCCGCCCGCACGATCGCTGATGAGCTCAGCCGCAACGGGATCAACGCCCAGGCTCTGACTGTGGATGCGGAAAATCTGCTGGAGACGATGATCCCCGAGGGGGAGGTGGACGCTTCCGTGCTGTGGGGACGAACACCAGATACCCCCACGGACGTGGCCAACCAGTTCTCCTGCGTCCAGCCGGAGACGCTGCGTCAGGCTGAGGAGCGGGCTGCCGAGGATAAGACCTCGGGCGAAGACAGCAAGTCCGAGGAGTCGACGGTCAGCTCCGCGCCCAGCGAAAAGGACACCGAATCCGACAAGGCGAGCTCGCCGCCAGAACCCCGCGGGATGGAGACCACCCCGTCGCCGGAATCGGCAGAGGGATCCCCGCAGCGAACCTTCGGGGCGAACATCACGGGCCTCTGCGACCCGGAAATCGACGAGGCCATCGCCGAGGTGCGCGACGGTGAAGATTCCGCCGCGGCTATCGAGCAGGTGAACGCGCTGGTGCAGAACCAGTCCGTGCTGTTGCCACTCCTGCGCGATGAGCAGTACTACGCTGCGAGCCCAGAGTTCGTGGGCTCCGACAAGCCCGTCGAACAGTGGCCTTTCGATCCCTATAGTGGAATTTTCGTCGGCGGTGCCCGCTGGACGCGCCAGGACGTGGCGGAACCGACGACAGCAGCCCCAGAATCGGAGGTAGCAAGTTCAGATGACTAAGCCCGCCACCCACGCGGCACCGCGCCGGGTGATGTTCATCCACGCCCACCCGGATGATGAATCCCTGTTTACGGGCCTCTTGGTGGCCGCGAGCTCCCGGGTAGGTGCGGAGACTTCCGTGCTGACCTGCACGCTCGGTGAAGAAGGGGAGGTGATCGGGGAGAAGTACCAGAAGCTCACCTCCGAGCACTCCGACCTGCTGGGCGGTTTCCGCATCGGGGAACTACAGCAGGCCCTCGAGCGCCTGGGGGTTCAGCAGGGCCCGCAGTTCCTGGGCGGGCTAAGCCGCTGGCGGGACTCCGGGATGGCGGATACCCCGACGATCCGGCACCCCCGCGCCTTCGCCGGGGACTCGGAGGACAACTGGGAGCAGCAGGTAGAGCAGCTGCTCGAGGTGCTCCGCCGTGAGCGCCCGGAGGTGCTCGTCACCTACGGCCCCGACGGCGGCTATGGGCACCCCGACCACATCCGGGCCCACCGGGTGACTCACGAGGCAGTCCGCCGCCTCGCAGACGCGGGAGAGGAGGCCACCCCGCAAGAGATCTGGTGGGCCGTCACCCCGGCAGGGGCATTCCACGCGGCGATGGCGGGCGCGGAGGCGCCGGAAGGCTGGAGTGAGGCGAAGGACGGCGAGGTCGCGCTGGTCGCGGAAGAGTTTATCGACGCCTTCGTCCAGGGCACGCCCGAGGACGTCGCGGCCAAGCGAAAGGCGATGGCGGCGCACGCCACGCAGTTGTGGGTCGCCGACGGCACTCGAACGGACGTCAACCCCGAAGCTCGGGACGTGGTCACGCCGACGGGGGAGTACCTCTTCGCGTTGTCGAACCTCATTGGTCAGCCGATCCTGCCCGTCGAGGGCTATCAGCTCGGCTGGGTGAAGAACGCTGACCCAAACGCAAACAGACAGATCAGTCTGCTACACTTTGACTTCGTGGTTCCCAGCAACGGGACCGCCCAAGAACACGGTGACGACGGGAAGGCACGGGGTGAGAATGGCTGACAACGCGACGAGCCAAGACCGCCGTGCCGTCAATCCCGAAGGGGCGCGCCTGAACGAGCCTCACTGGGGAGACCCGAACCGCAGCCAGGTCCGCCGCGACACCACCCGCCGCGAGCGGATCGCGGGCATCGCCTGGCTGAGCGTTGGGGCTGCCTTCGGACTCTTCGTCTCCGTGCTCTACCTGGGCAGCCGCATCAGCATCGGCGAGGTGAGCATTCCGTTCCCATGGACGATCCTCTTCGCGGGAGTGTTCAACTGGATCATCACCAAAACCGCGCTGCTGTGGACCCCGAATAAAGCGATCGCCGCCATCCCCACGTGGATCTGGTTGGCGGGATTCATCGCGCTGCTGCTGTGGCCCGCTATCAGCTCCAGCGGGGATACCCTGATCCCGCAAAGCATCGCCACGCTCGGCCTGCTCGCAGCGGGGCTGCTGGGTGGCGCGATTCCGGTCATGTATATCGACCCCACGGCCGATCATGATTCGAATTGAACCCGCCCGAGTGACAGAATAAAGAGATAAGTGCTTAGCCGTTAGCGCTAGACCCGATAGTGCATAAGGAAGAATAATGACCTACACGATTGCGCAACCATGCGTCGACGTCCTGGACCGCAGCTGCGTCGAAGAGTGCCCAGTGGACTGCATCTACGAAGGCAAGCGCATGCTGTATATCCACCCAGATGAGTGCGTGGACTGCGGCGCGTGTGAGCCGGTCTGCCCGGTCGAGGCCGTCTTCTACGAGGACGACATTCCGGAGGAGTGGGAAGAGTACAACGACGCCAACGCTGCGTTCTTCGACGACCTGGGTTCCCCGGGCGGTGCTGCGGCGCTTGGCCCGCAGGACTTCGACGCCCCGATGATCGCAGCCCTGCCACCCCAGGCCTAAGCGGCTGGAAGGCCGACTTTCACTGTGTCGGCCGTGTGCCCGGCTCCCGGTGCTTCTGGTAGGGCACCGGGAGCTTTTCAATGAGGAGAGTGAATCCGTGACTCGACGGTCACCAGCTTTTCGCACCCCCGCTGCCGAGCGGCTTCCAGCGTTTCCCTGGGACACTCTGGCTGCGGCGACCCAGCGTGCTGCCGCCCACCCCGACGGGATGATTAACCTCTCCGTCGGCACGCCAGTCGACGACGTCCCCCCGAACGTCCAGCTCGCGCTGGCGGAGACCGCCTGGCAGCCGGGTTATCCGCCCACCGAAGGCTCCGCTGAACTCAGGGAAGCTATCGTGGCCGCGATGGCCCGACGCTTCGGGGTCACCGGGCTCAGCGAGGACGCCGTGGTGCCGGTCATCGGCACCAAGGAGGCGATCGCGAGCCTGCCGATGGACCTCGGCATTCACGCCGATTCGCTGGTGGTCATCCCGGAGCTGGCGTATCCGACCTATGAGGTCTCCGCGAAACTCGCGGGCTGCCGGGTGCTGCGTGCTGATTCGCTGCTGAAGCTGGGGCCCGAAACCCCAGCCCTGATTTACCTCAACTCGCCCGCGAACCCGCACGGCGCGGTGCTCGGTGTAGAGCACCTGCGCAAGGTCGTGGACTTCGCCCGGCAGCGCGACTGCATCGTCGTCTCCGACGAGTGCTACCTCGGCCTGGGGTGGGAGGCCACCGAGGTGGCCGACGCTCCCGTATCCATCCTCGACCCGCGGGTGTGCGATGGCGACCACCGCAACCTGATCGCGGTGCACTCGCTGTCGAAGACCTCCAACATGGCCAGCTACCGCGCGGGCTGGCTCGCGGGGGATCAGCAGCTCATGGCTGAGATTCTCGGGATCCGGAAGCACGCCGGGGGCATGGTGCCGGGGCCGATCCAGCACGCGATGATTGCGGCGCTGAGCTCCGATGATTTCGAGACCCTGCAGCGGCAGCGCTACCGGGAGCGCCGCGAGGTGCTGCTTGCCGGGCTGGCCGCTGGTGGCTTCACGGTCGAGCACTCCGAAGCCGGGCTCTATATCTGGGCTACCGAAGGACGGGACGCGTGGGAGACGGTGGACCGGTTCGCGGAACTCGGCATCCTCGTGGCTCCGGGGCACTTCTATGGCCCGGCGGGAACGCAGCACGTGCGGGTGGGGCTGACCGCCAGCGATGAGCAGACCGCTCAGGCCGCCCAGCGCCTCGCCGCGCTGGGGTAGGGCGCGGTCTAGATCCAAAGCCAACGGCCCCGGAAGCACAAAGCGTGCTTCCGGGGCCGTTGGCTTTTGTAAGCGACGGGCTGCGCCCCGGGCGGGGCCCGGGCGTAGCAGCCGGTGACGTCCTAGAGCGTCATCTCGTCGTGGTCCTGGGCAGCAGGGTTAACCTTGCCCACGATGTAGCCCAGTGCGGAGAGCACAGCAAAGGCGACAGCCACGGTGATGACCTGGCCACGAGCTGAGGGGTCCCAGAGCATGAGGATGGTGAGCCCCAGCAGTAGGGCAACGGTCAGCCACGGCAGGAACGGGTAGCCCCACATCCGGACTGTCATCTTGCCGCGGGCCTCCAGGGCCGGGCGCAGCTTGATCTCGGAGAGAACAATCATCACCCAGATCACCAGCAGCGAGCCGCCGACGGCGTTGAACAGGATGCCGATCAGGTTCTCTGGGCCCCAGACCTGCAGGGTCACGGAGAGGAATGCGAAGAACAGGGATGCCCACACTGCCGGGATCGGAACCTGCTTGGAGTTCGTCTTCCGGACGAACTTCGGCGCGTAGCCGGTGCCGCCAAAGCTGAACAGCAGGCGGGAGGTGGCGTAGATCTGGGCGTTACATGCCGAGAGCAGGGCCAGGACGATGACGATCTCCATGAGCATCACCGCGCCCGGGATGTTCGCCAGTTCCAGCACGCGGGTGAAGGGGGACTCTGCGGCGGTCTCAGCGTCACCCAGGGTGGAGTACGGAAGCAGGGCGGTGATCAGGAAGACCGAGCCCAGGTAGAAGACGGAGATGCGCCAGATGACGGCGCGCACGGCGGAGGCAATGGAAGTGGTGGGGTCCTTGGCCTCGGCTGCGGCGATTGTCACGATCTCGATTCCGCCGAATGCGAAAGCAACAGCGAGCAGGCCGGCAGCCATGCCGGAGATGCCGTTCGGCGCGAAGTCGCCGAAGTGGGACAGCCCAGGGCTCTCGAAGCCCGGGAAGAAGCCGAACAGCAGACCCAGGCCGATGACGAGGAAGATGATGATGACCGCGACCTTGATGAACGCGAACCAGTACTCAAACTCGCCGAAGCCACGCACGGCAGTGAGGTTGACGATGGTGAAGAAGACGACCGCGATCAGGCCAGGAATCCAGCCCTCCACGCCGAACCACTTACCCATGATGGCGCCGGCGCCGGTGATCTCGGCACCCATGACCATCACGAGCATGAAGTAATACAGCCAACCGAGGGAGAAACCCGCCCAGTTACCGAAAGCCAGGCGGCCATAGGTGGCGAAGGTGCCGGAGGCCGGACGCGCGGCTGCGAGCTCACCCAGCATCTGCATCACGAAGATGACGATGACACCGGCGACGATGTAGGACAACAGGACAGCGGGGCCGGCCGCCTCGATGCCAACGCCTGTTCCGAGGAACAGGCCGGCGCCGATGGCCGAGCCGAGGCCCATCATGGTGAGGTGTCGGGTTTCAAGCCCCTTGCCGAGGGTGGAGCCGCTCGCTGGGGTTGCCGCTGTGGTGTCGGCAGCCGACTGAGTATTGGGGGAATTCATGAATGAATTAGACCATATTCACGCGCGCGCCAGACAATGGAGTCCACTTCTTTTCCCACTTCCGGGCCTGCTGGGGCACGCACTGCACCTGTTAAGGGGGAATGCTGGCCGTGCCAGGGGATTGCCGGCGGCTACGTGTCCTAGGTCACCGTTAATATGAGTAGCGATGACTACTGAAGACTCCACCCCCAACTTTCCGGCCACCGATTCGGCCAATCTCTCCGATTTTCGTTTCCGTGGGCCCGTTCTGTACCGGGGGACCCCGGACTCGGAGCCGAAGGACTCCACGACCGATCAGCGCCTGCTTCAGCCCCAGGACAGCACTGACTGGCTGCACACGGATCCGTGGCGCGTGATGCGGATCCAGGCCGAGTTCGTCGACGGCTTCGGCGCACTCGCGAAGATCCCGAAGGCGATCACCGTCTTCGGCTCCGCACGCGTCCGGGAGGACCACGAGTATTACAAGCTCGGCCAGCAGATCGGCGCGCTGATCGCCCGCAGCGGCTATGCCACGATCACGGGCGGTGGGCCAGGCCTGATGGAGGCTGCGAACCGGGGTGCAGCAGATGCGGGCGGGCTCTCCATCGGCCTGGGCATCGAGCTGCCCCACGAGCAGCGCCTCAACGACTGGGTGCAGCTGGGCATGAACTTCCGCTACTTCTTCGTGCGCAAGACGATGTTCCTGAAATACTCCCAGGCCTTCATCTGCCTGCCTGGCGGTTTCGGCACCCTCGACGAGCTCTTCGAGGCCCTGGTAATGGTTCAGACCCAGAAGATCCAACGCTTCCCGATCATCCTCGTCGGGACGGAATTCTGGGGCCCACTGCTGGACTGGATTAAGGAACGCCTCGTCGAGGAGAAGATGATTTCTCCCGAGGACGTCGACCTGATTCACCTCACGGACGACCCCGAGGACGCCATGGAATTTTGCCACCGTGCGCACGATAAGCACACCGAAAGCTTGAAGCGCCGCCGCGAGGACCTGGAACGCGAGCGCGGTCGGATCGAGGAGGAGCTGGAGATGCTCCGCCGGGAGCAGCCCTAGGAGAAGCCACAAGGATGTACTGGATCTTTTCGATTGCCGGCGCGGCACTTGTCGCGGGGCTTCTCGTTTACCTGGTGGGGCGTGTATTTGGCCCGGGGGAGTACGCCGGGCCACGAGCAGATCACCCCGCAGAAAGGCAGGCAGCGGAGTTCCGGGAGAACTGTGAGCTCACCGGGGTGAACCTGCGGCAGGTGAAGTTCACCCGCTCCCTCCGCGGGTACGACGCCGCCGAGGTTGACGCTCTGCTCGACCGGCTCGCCACCCACCTCGGCGACCCAGGCCAGCCGGGCGACTATAAACAAGCATCCCCAGCCGCCGGGGATAATAAGGAAGATCAACAAGCAGCAGAAAGGGCATAAACCGTGGCTCCCATTCCCAAGATTCCGCAGGCTGTACCCAAGATCACCTTCGGCGCGCCCGTCGAGGGAACCGAAGTGCTGAATGTGCGCTTCGACGCGGACCGCGACTCTGCCCACGGAGTTGAGATCAGCGCGAACGGAGAACCCGTCGAGTGGGTCGTGGGGCTGCCTGTTGCACCCAAGCGGGCCTCCGACTTCTCCGAGCACACCGACTTCCTCGACGACGGCTGGCGTGCCCGCGGGGCGCAGGTCATCCGCCACATGAACCAGGTCGTCGCAGGCCATCCGGTGCGCGCCAAGCGACATCTCGTCCAGCTTCACCTGCCCGCCAACATCAAGCCGCGCCAGCTACGCTCCCTCATCATCGGCGCGATCGTCGGTGGTCACGAGTTCGTCACCACGAATGAAAAGCGACCGGGTGCGGTGCGTAACCTCCACCTGGCGTGGGACAACCCAGCGCAACGCAACATCGACAATCGCACAAATCTGGGGCTGCGCCGCGCGGTGCGCGATGGCGTGCAGCTTGGCAAGGCAACCTGCCTGTCCCGGGATCTCGCGAACGCCCCCAGCAACGTGAAGTCCCCTGAATGGCTGGCCAGGCGCGCGAAGAAGCTGGTCGGGAACATCCCGGGCGTCAAGGTGAAGATCCGCGACGCCGAGTGGTTACGTAACAAGGGCTTCGGCGGCATCATTGCGGTGGGCTCCGGATCCTCCCGGCCGCCGGTCATGGTGGAGATGGTGTGGGATCCCGAGAGCATCGGCCTGCCACAGCGCCGCAGCCCCATCGCCATGGTCGGTAAGGGAGTGACCTTCGATACCGGTGGTATCAGCATCAAACCCGCCGCTGGGATGGACCTCATGCGCACGGACATGACCGGCGGGGCGAGCGTCATCGCCGCCTTCCGGGCACTCGCGGAGGGACAGGTGCCGCGCAAGGTCGTGGCGATCGTCCCGATGGCGGAGAACATGGTCTCCGGGGACGCCTACCGCCCGGGGGATGTCGTTGAACACTACGGTGGCATCACCTCCGAGGTGACCAACACCGACGCCGAGGGCCGCATGGTCCTGGCCGACGCGATCAGCTACGTGGCCAAGAAGTACGAGCCGAACGCCATCATCTCCATCGCCACGCTCACGGGTGCCGCGAAGTTGGCCCTGGGTCTGCGCACGGGAGCGGTGTTCGCGCCCACCCCGCAGGTAGCGCTGAAGCTCGCGCGCCGGGGCGCCCAGGTCGGGGAGCAGTGGTGGCCGCTGCCACAGCCGAAGTACCTGGAGCAGGCGGTGGATTCGAAGATCGCGGATGTCCGCCAGGCACCGAAGGGGCCGGGTGCGATCACCGCGGCGATGTTCCTCCGCCGGTTCACCCGCGGGGTGGATCTGATCCACCTGGATATCGCTGGTCCGGGGCGTGCGGAGCAGACCTACGCGGAGGTCTCGCCGGTCGGTACCGGGTTCGGTGCCCGCACGCTTGTACAGTGGTTAGCCAAATAGTTTATAAAAGAAGTTCTTGAGGCTTTAATGAAGGAGCGCGACTGTGCTTTCTGATGTGATTGATCTGCTGGCGGACCCGGTGGACGGAACCGCGCTGTCGGCTGGTGACGCGCAGTGGCGAACCCTCGTGTCCGACTCGGGGCATAGCTACGACATTGCCCGCCAGGGCTACGTGACGCTCGCCGGCGGGGCCGGGCTTCGGTACTCGGGTGATGACGCCGCGATGATTAGCGCCCGCGAAACCTTCCTCACCGGCGGGCACTTCGCGCCCTTCGTCGAGGCCGTCACCCACAAGGTGGAGGACGTGCTGGACGACGCCGGGGTCGCGCCGAGTAGCCACCCAGGGCTGGTGGAGATCGGTGCGGGCACCGGCTACTACCTGAGCCACGCGCTCGATACCATCGAAAACTCCCGCGGCGTGGGCATCGACGTCTCCACCGCGGCGGTCAAGCGCCTGGCTAAGGCCCACTCCCGCATTGGCGCTGTCGTCGCAGACGCCTGGTCGCGACTGCCGATCCAGGACGAGTCCGTGGACGCCATCATGGTCGTCTTCGCCCCACGCAACGCTGCCGAGTTCGCTCGCATCCTGAAGCCGGGCGGGGAGGTCGTCGTCCTCACTGCGGACGCCGGTCACCTGCACGAGCTCCGCGAGCCGCTGGGCATCATCGAGGTTGAGGAGGGCAAGGTCGAGCGCATGATCGAGCAGGCCTCCGGCCACCTCACCCCGGTCGGGGAGTCGGAGACCGTGGAGTTCGAGATGCCCCTCGACCAGGATTCCATTGCCGCGCAGATCGGCATGAGCCCGTCCGCTCGCCATATTCACTCCAAGGTGCTCGCCGAGCGCATCGAGAACCTGCCGCCGCGGATGAATGTCACCGCGCGCGCGAAGATCACCCGCCTCGCGAAGGCCTAACGCGAGCAGCAGGGGGGCAAAGCCCCCCGCTGTCGCTGACACTGTTGTTGACGCCTCTCCGCGACGCGCGCTCACTAGCGGCCAGCCACGTCAGCTCCCCACAGCAAAGCTAAAGCCCGGGCAGGGAACACGCATTCCCGCCCGGGCGTTGGCATTCCTCACGCAGAAAAGCCGTGGCAGATTCTCCGAGTTAGTCTAGATCCAGCAGGTCGTCGATAGCCCCGGCTTCGATATCCCGATCAGCTTGCGCAGAATCTGCGATGATCTGCTCCTGGGCGGCGGCCGAGTTAAGGCCCGCGTGCAGACGCTGCAGCTGGCGGCCCAGGGTGACCATCGACACCTCGGTGCGGGCTCCGTCGGTCGCGGTGACCTCCACGTCCCGGACCGGTACCGCAGCGGAGATGCTGCTCGTCAGGGTGGCCGCACCTCCGTCGGCGTAGACCTCGCACAGCGGGCCGTCGATGAAGACCGTGAGCACGTCGGCCTCCGGGCCCGCGAGGGGAGCGGTGCGCGTCTCTCCGTCACGGGTGACGGAGACCGTGTCCTTGGTGTAGGTGATCAGCGCGATCTCCCCGCCATCCATGTTGCGCACGCTGAGCTCCACCTGGCCCTCACCAGGGTTGAGCTGGCCGGTCCAGATCAGCCCGAAGTCGGAGAAGGCGTGCACGGCCTGCGGGGCGCCAACGATGTCCTGGTACAGCGACCCGTCCAGCAGGGTGAGCGCGCGCGGCGTGGACAGGCAGTTGGCCCAGTCCGCGCCGGTGCTGGCGTCTGGGTGGGCGCCCACCAGGCCGATCAGCGCGGGAGTGTCGCCCGGGATAATGCGGGGACGGGTCAGGTCGTGGCCGTGGTCCAGGACGCGGAACTCACCCTGGGGCCGGAAAGTGACCTTCCCTGCGGCGGGGGTTTCGATACGTCCGACGAGGTAGCCGGTGACCTCGCCGCCCTCGGCCTTCCACGTACCGTCGTCGCGGTAGGTGAGGATGAGGACGTGGTAGTCCTGACCATCACCCTGGTCGGTCATCTTGACCAGACGCGGGGCGAACGGGCGGGATGCGGGCAGGGACACGTCGCCGTCGATCTCGACGGCACCTGCGACGCGCCAGCGCTGACGATCCTCGGAGAGGAGCCACACGATTTCGGCATCTTCGTCATTGACAAGGTTCAGAGCCAGCATGCCCCAGCCGTCCTCGCCGAGGGGGACCATACTCGGGGTGACCAGGTCAGCGACCGGGTGGGCGGAATCGTCGACGTCGATGGGGCCCAGGCGACGCACGCCGGCGGCCACGGCCTTCGGGTCGTCGGACACTTCGTTGAGGGTGGCGAGGTCGTCGATCCGGGCGCGTTGGATGCGGAAGCTGCGCGCGCCGCGGCGGCCGTTCGCGACCTGGCTGCCCAGCAGCTCCTCGCGCTTGGCGCCCGCGTCGCGTGGCTCGGAGGTGACGAAGATCAGTTCAACGGTCTCCGGGGCGCCGTCTGCGGCCGGGAGGGTGAGTGCGGAACCCGCGAGGACGTCCAGCTCCTCGCCCTCTGGCTTGAGGACGTCGTCGTTGATGTCCCAGTCGTAGGGAATGTGGGAGGCGGTGACGTGCGCCCACCGCGAGCCGTTGCTGCGCTTCGTGCGGAACTGGTGGAAGACGTGGATCGCGCCATCGGCGAAGACGGCTCCCGCCGGGGCCTCGAGCACACCGCGTTCGGCGGTGATGTGAAGCTCTGGGGCCTGGTGGGGAAGCTCCGCGTCAGTACCTGCATGCTGCGGGTTGACCGGCGCGGAAGTGTGTTCTGCGGAAGGGTTAACCATGACCCCGTTTATACCAGCGGATTGCGTGCGAGGTCGGGCGGAGTTCGCCCAGCTAGGGCCCGCCCGGACGCTGCCGCCGGTGGGAAGGGGGCAGCCGTGGGGGCGAAGGAGGGGCTAGTGCTTCGTGATGATGGTGGCGCCGGCGCCGACGGGCAGGCGGGCGGCGGTCACGCCGTCCAGGCTCGTGATGTACTCGTCGGCCTCGCGGGCGCAGACGGACTGGCGATCGGTGCGCTCCGCGTCGGCGAGGGTGCCGTCCAGCAGCGTGTCCAGCAGGAGGAGGACGCCACCGTGGCGGAGCGTCGGGAGGGTGGCCGCTACGGTGGCCTCGATGTCCTCGACCGCGCACTCTGCAATCGCGAGGTCGTAGCTGGTGGAAGCGAGCCGGCCGATGACGTCCAGGGGTCGGCTGGGCAGGAAGCGGAAGCCGTTGCTGGCGATGCCGATCTGCTTGAAGGCATTCTTCGCGAGCTGCTGGTGCTGGACCTCTGGCTCGATGCAGGTCAGGTGCGCCTGGGTGGCGCCAGCGGCGTAGAAGCCGCGGAAGAGGTGGGAGCCCAGCAAGCCGCAGGCGGGGGACATAATGATTCCGGTGGGGGTGTGGCCGCCCAGTGCCGCGCGTCCCGCGGTGTTGGACGCAAGGAATCGGAGCAGTTCTGCGGTCACGGCGTCCGGGACGAGCAGACCGAATTCGCGTGCCGCTTCGGCCGCAGCGGCGAGTGCCTCATCGGCAGGGGCGGTCTGCTCGACGTAGGACTTGATGGTGTTGATGCTGGAATTATTTGCAGAGTTCACGATTATCGAGACTATGGCACTGGGCCCTGGACTGGGCTCAGGACATGCCTGATAGGGCGGGGTTTTTAAGGAAATAGAAACGCTTGTTAATCACTGTGGCTTAAGTGGGATGGCGGCCGAAGTTCACAGCGTTTCTCCAGTTGGAAACTACCCCGTAGGGAACTTGGCATGACATGCTAAAAACATGACTCACGCGAACGCCAGCCGCCACCCCCAGGTTGACGGGCCGGCGACGAGCCCTGCCACCACCGCCGCATTCGATGCCGGCGAGTCTGAGATGCCCTCCTGGTCCGAGCTGGTGGCCGAACACGCCGATCGCGTCTACCGCCTGGCATATCAGCTTTCCGGCAATCAGCAGGATGCCGAGGACCTGACCCAGGAAACCTTTATGCGGGTGTTCCGCAGTCTCAAGCACTACCGTCCCGGCACCTTTGAGGGGTGGCTGCACCGCATCACCACCAACCTCTTCCTGGACATGGTGCGCCACCGATCCAAGATTCGGATGGACGCGCTGGAGGAGTACCCGGAGTACTGGACCCCGGCTGCCTCCTCGGAGCCCACGCCTGAGACTGCATTCGAGCTCAACCACCTGGATCCCGCCTTGGACGCAGCGCTGGCCGACCTGCAGCCGGAATACCGCGTGGCGCTGGTGCTTAGGGATGGGCTGGACATGAGCTACGACGAAATCGCCGTCACTCTTGGCGTGAAGTTGGGGACGGTGCGCTCCCGCATCCACCGCGCCCGTGCGCAGATGAAGGCTAGGCTCGTGGAAAAGCAGGGTGAATTGCACTACGTCGGATCCTAAGGTGGGAGCTATGGAGATCGGTCACTTGGGGCCGGAGGCCATCGCCGCCCTCGTGGACGGGGAACTGAGCCCCCGCGCGGCTGAACGCGCGCGCATCCACCTCGTGCACTGTGCGTACTGCCGCCGCGAAGTACTGTCCCAGCGCGAGGTCGCCCAGGCGATGCGTACCGCCATGGCGCCCCAGGCCGGCTCGGGCCACGCAACTGAGTACGAGGGACAGGGACTGCCCGCCGCGCTGTTGTCGCGTTTGGCGGCGATCCCGGAGGACTCGGTCGATCCCCGGGCGGCTGCGCGAAACGGTCACAACACGCGTGCCGCTGGCGTCGCCACTGCTGGCGACCGTGGCCGAGCGGCTGCGCGCAGTGGGGAAGACAGCGCCGAGCAGAAGCTGAATTTCGATATCGCCGGTAGGCGATTCCCGCGCACGCTGGCGGCGAAAATCGAGCTGTTCATTCACCAGCTTCGCGACGCCAGGAGGTCTTAAGTCCGCTTGTCCGGTGGGCTAAAGTGGAGGCGTGTTTTCTTCCATCAGTTGGTTCAACATCCTGGTGCTGCTGATCATCGGGCTGATTGTTATCGGCCCGGAGCGGCTGCCGGGGATGATCAAAGATATCCGCGCAGTAGCGTTGGCCTTTCGCAACCTCGTGAACGACGCGCGTCACCAGCTGGATGAGGACTTCGGCCCTGAGTTCAAGGAGTTCCAGAAGCCGCTAAGCCAGATCAACGAGTACCGCCGGATGGGGCCGCGCGGGCTGGTGACCAAGGCTCTGTTCGATGGGGACGACGCCTTCTTCAACGACCTGGAGAACACCGGCCGTCAGTTGGCTGACTCAGTAAACTCGGTGACCAATCCGGCCGGACACACAAGCGCCGAGCGGCCCTCCTCGCAAGCTCCGCTGCCCGACTCCCAGGCGGGGGCGGGGGCCCAGGGCGCCGGGAGCGCCTCCAACGCGGCGTCGGCCGGTGCGTCCAGTCCCGGTGCGTCCGCTCAGGGAGCATCGGGAGGCACCCCGGTGGGCACGCCGAGCCAGCAGCCCCAGCAGCCCGCGGCGGGGGAGCGCAGCGCGTCGCCATGGGCAGCAGGGGTGTGGGACGACGTTCTCTAACACCCACTGGGAGCCCTAGCCGGGAGCGCCGTGCACTTTAGCTGTCCCGTCAGGGGGCTGTGGGAAGTCAAACGCCCGCTCGCTGAAGATTCAGCGAGCGGGCGTTTGACTTCGTTCCCAGGGCTACTTGCGGGTGACTCCCAGGCCGAGGGACTTGCCGGCCAGGGAGGAACGCCGCAGCGCCAGGTGATCGGCGATTGCGCCGAAGGCCTGGGCCGCCTCGGAGTTCGGCTCCGAGAGGGCGATCGGGTTACCCAGGTCGCCGCCAATGCGCAGGTTCGGGTCCAACGGGATCTGACCCAGTAGCGGCACCTTCGTGCCCGCGATCTGCGACAGGCGATCGGCCACCAACTGGCCACCACCGGAGCCGAAGATCTCGTTCTTCGAGCCATCCGGCATCTGCATCCAGCTCATGTTCTCGATCACACCGCCGATGCGCTGGCGAGTCTGCTGCGCGATGGAGCCAGCACGCTCCGCGACCTCCGCGGCAGCCGCCTGCGGAGTCGTCACGATCAGCAGCTCAGCGTTCGGCACCAGCTGGGCGACCGAGATTGCCACGTCGCCGGTGCCCGGCGGCAGGTCGAGCAGCAGGATGTCTAGGTCGCCCCAGAACACGTCGCCGAGGAACTGCTGGATCGCGCGGTGCAGCATCGGGCCACGCCACACGACCGGGGAGTTATCGCCAACAAAGTGGCCGATGGAGATCAGTTTCACGCCGTGCGCCTGCAGCGGCATGATCATCTCGTCGACCTGGTGCGGCCGGTCGGTGCTGCCCATCATATTCGGGACGGAGTGGCCGTAAATATCGGCGTCGATCACGCCGACCTTCAGGCCACGGCGCTGCAGGGAGACCGCCAGGTTCACGGTGGTGGAGGACTTGCCCACACCACCCTTGCCGGAGGCCACAGCGTAGACGCGGGTCGTGGAGTCCGGCTGCGCGAACGGGATCACCGGGTCGGCGGCGTCGCCGCGGACGATCTTGCGCACCTCGCGTCGCTGCTCGTCGCTCATCACGTCGGTGGTGACGGTGACAGTCTCGACGCCGGCCACGCTTTCTGCGGCCTTCCGCGTTTCCTCCGTGAGGTGGGACTTCATCGGGCATCCTGCGATGGTGAGGTAGATCTCGACAGCCACGTCGGCGCCGTCGATCTCGATGGACTTCACCATGCCGAGTTCGGTGATCGAGCGGTTCAGCTCGGGATCCTCGACCTTCGACAATGCGTTGCGAATATCAGATTCTTGAACCATGGGCATCGCCTTAAATCTGCTTCTTTACCTATAAGTGTTTTCGAGGGTCTGGGTCACGAAAACTGACCCTCAAGCCAATAAGCCACTGTACCTTGGGCGCGGTCGCTTTATTCAACCTCGGCACCCGTCACTTGCTTCGCTGCAGGCCCGCTAGGCCTCGCCACGTGGGGATTCGCCTGCACGTCGAGCGCCCTCCGCCGTCTCGCGCTCGTCTTCGTCGTGGGCGCGGTCCTCGAGTTTGTCCTCAATGCGGCGCATCAGTTCCGAGAGTTCGTCGAGCTCGCGACGCAGGTAGTCGCGGGTGACCGTTTCGCCCACCGCGATGCGCACGCCCGCTAGCTCCCGGGCCAGGAATTCGGTGTCAGCCTTGGTTTCCGCAGCGCGGCGCCGGTCCTCGTTCAACGCCAAGCGGTCGCGGTCGTCCTGCCGGTTCTGAGCCAGCAGGATCAGAGGTGCCGCGTAGGCCGCCTGCGTGGAGAAGGCTAGGTTGAGAAGGATGAAGGGATACGGATCCCAGTTCCACCACATGCCACCGATGTTGAGGCAGATCCACACCACCACGATGAGAGTCTGCCAGGCGAGGTACTTGCCGGTGCCCAGGAAGCGGGCCACTTTCTCCGCGCCCGCGCCGACGGCATCGCCATTGAAGGAAAACAGCGAGCGGCGTGCCCCGGTGACCGGGGTGTCGAGGGCGGGCTGGCTGCAGTTCTTAGGCATCCGCGTCACCTTCCTGCAAGGACGTCTGTGCTTCCTTATGTGCTTCGCCGCCGACGCGCCAGTCCTGGTCGCGCCAATCTTCCGGCAGCAGGGCGTCTAGCAGGTCGTCGACGGCGAGCACCCCGAGCAGGTGGTTCCCCTCGTCGACCACGGGTGCGCAGACCAGGTTATACGTAGCGAAGAAGCGCGCCGCGGTCTCGTGGCTATCGGCCACCGACAGGGCCGGTAGGTCGAGGTCGAGCAGCTCGCTGACCAGGGTGGCGGACGGGTGGCGCAGTAGCTTCTGTAGGTGCACGCAGCCTAGGTAGTGGCCAGTGGGGGTGGACTGGGGCGGGCGCACCACGAACACCAGGGAGCTCAAAGAGCTGGACACATCGGGGTTGCGGGCGTGCGCCAGCGCCTCAGCGACCGTCGCCTGTGGGGTGAGGATGATTGCCTCGGAGGTCATCACGCCACCGACTGTGTCCGCGGAGAAGCTCATCAGGCGGCGCACGGGGGCGGAGTCCTCGGGATCCATGAGGTCGAGGAGAACATCCGAGGTGCCAGCCGGGAGCTCGGCGAGCGCATCAGCGGCGTCGTCCGGCTCCATCTCCTCCAGAACCTCGGCTGCGCGCTCCACGCCGAGCTGATTGAGGATCGTGATGCGGGAGTCTTCCGGCAGCTCCGCGACGACATCCGCGAGGCGCTCGTTCGGGATCTCCCGGGCCAGCCTGGTCTGCTGTTCTTCCGGCAGGTCGTTCAGCGCGATGGCGATGTCCGCGGCGCGCATTTCCTGGAAGGACGCCAGGAGCTCGGCGTTGGTATCCGCAGGCCCGGTCCCGCTCGCGCTCAGGCCTTGGATGCGCGAGAGCGGCACCACCGCGACCTTCCCCAGGCGGCCGAGGCGGCCGCGCTGGGCGACGGCGACGCGGCTGACTTCCCAGTCCCTGGTGCGGGACTGCTTCAGCTCCACGTCCACGATCTCCAGCGCCTGGCCGTGCAGCTCGGCGTGTTCGGGATCGTCCGTGTGCACCTTGGAGCCCACCAGCTCGTGCTGAATGCTGATCTCGCCGGAGCGGGACTGGAAGGGCTTCAGGTTCACCGAGCTGGAGGTCGCCATGACCTCCGAGGGGTTGATGCTGGCCACGCGAAGGATCGGCAGAAATATCTGGCGTTTATTGGGCAGGGCTATAACCAGCCCCAGGACGTGGCTGCGATGCTGGTAGATGGTGACCACCACGTCCCGCACTCGGCCGATGGAGTCCCCGTAGGGGCCCATCAGCATCATTCCGGCCAGTCGGCCTGCATAAACGCGAGTTTCTGTCATGGTAGCCAAGAATACTTGAGTGCCCACGCAGCCACGATGCCTGGCCGGATGACAGGCCCGCGATAGGATGAGGAGCATTCCTCGCAGCCAAGCCTTTCGCTGCGAACCCTAAAAGCTGTGAAATCCACCCAAGGAGAGCTGCAAGCCGTGTTTCTTCCGCGCAATGCCGATGCTGGGCGCACCCCGAAAAGAAAGCGTGTGGTGGTAGCTGGACTGGCGCTGGCACTTGTGGCACCGCTTTCTTCCTGCGCGGATAAGGACCACATCGTGATCGGGGTGCCGGACGCCGGCACCGGAACCCACGGCGGGCCACGCATGGAGAAAGAACTAATCGAGCCGCTGGCGCAGGAGTACGTCGAGCAGTTCGAGGACATCACCGAGGACACCCCAGAGGTCTCCACGACGCCGATCTCCGCCGATCAGCGAATCAGTCAGCTGCGGGAGGGCAAGGTCAGCATGACCTTCGGCTGTGTGGGTGAGCTGCTGGACATTCTCGACCCCGCCAAGGGCAGGGAGGTACGGGATATGTACGCGGCGGAGGAGAAGCCCGACCGCGTGGAGTGGCGGGATATCACCCACTCCACGATGCTCTCGGCGCTCCCACCGGAGCTGGCGGCAACCCACCCCGGAGCGGCAGTGATCTGCGAGGACGAGACCCTGCCACAGAACATTGTCGCCCTGTGGGCTAAGCCGCAGCCAGACCGTTATGAACTGCGCGCGGCCAATAACGTCGCCGGCGGGGTGTCCACCGAGAAGCTGCGTGCGACCGCAGCGGGCGAGGACTACGTCCAATAAGCGAGGGCTTGGGGGAGCGCGAGTCCTAGCAAAGCGCACGCAACCCAAGGGCTCGCCAAGAAGAGCAGGGGGCGCCTCGTAGCCCGGCGGGCGCGCGAAGGGAGCTCGGCTAGAAAACTGGCGGCGTAAAGAGCGCTTCCAGACGCAAGAAAAAGCTCCCCCAACCAGCTGGCTGGGGGAGCAAGGGGGCAATCTGCCGATTAGTCGGCGAAGGCCTCCTCGAGCAGTGCCTTCTCCTCAAGCTGGTGGACCTTAGCCACACCCGTTGCGGTGGAGGACTGCGGGCGACGGGACACGCGCTTCAGCTGGATACCCGGCAGGTACTCAGGCAGCTGCAGCGCGATGAACGGCCATGGACCCTGGTTGGCCGGCTCGTCCTGCACCCAGCGGAACTCCGCGTTCGGGTAGTTGGATAGAGCGTCGCGGATGCGGTTGAACGGCAGCGGGTGCAGCATCTCCAGGCGGATGATGGCGACATCGTCGCGGCCATCCTTCTGGCGCTTCTTCTCCAGCTCGTAGTAGATCTTGCCGGAGCACATCAGGACGGTCTTGATGTCCTTGTTCACGCCGTTCTGGTTCGGGTCGTCGATCACCGAGGTGAACTTCTTCGTATCCGTGAAGTCCTCAACAGCGGACACCGCGGCCTTGTTGCGCAGCATCGACTTCGGGGTGAAGACGATCAGCGGGCGGGTCAGGGAGCCCAGCGCGTGGCGGCGCAGCAGGTGGAAGTAGTTCGCCGGGGTACTCGGCTGAGCCACGGTCCAGGAGCCTTCCGCGGACATCTGCAGGAAACGCTCGATGCGGGCGGAGGAGTGGTCCGGGCCCTGGCCCTCGTAGCCGTGCGGCAGAAGCATGACCAGGTTGGACTTCTGGCCCCACTTCGCCTCACCGGAGGAGATGTACTCATCGATGACGGTCTGGCCACCGTTGGCGAAGTCACCGAACTGTGCCTCCCACAGGGTCAGCGCGTCGGTGTTACCCACGGAGTAGCCGTACTCGAAGCCCAGGCCCGCGTACTCGGTGAGCGCGGAGTTGTAGGCCTCGAAGCGGCCGCCGTTGCCGGTGTCCTCAGCCAGGGACTGCAGTGGGCTGTAGCGGTCGAAGTCCTCGTTGTCGAAGAGGACCGCGTGGCGCTGGGTGAAGGTACCGCGCAGGGAGTCCTCGCCGACGAGGCGGATGAGCTTGCCCTCGGCAGCCAGGGAACCCAGGGCGAGCAGCTCGCCGAAGGCCCAGTCGATGTTGCCGTTCTCGCTCATCTCCTTACGGCGCTTGATGAGTGGCTTCACACGGTGGTGGGCGTTGAACCACTCCGGGGTCTCGTAGAACTTGTCGCCGATCTGGCGGACCAGGTCCTTGGAGATGGAGGTGTCCAGGCCGTGCGGCAGCTTCTGGGAGCCGGTGATGCCGGTCTGCTCTGCCGGGGGAGTGCCCTTCTCAGCCTCGCGGACCTGGTTGAACACGGTCTCAAGCTGGTCGTGGAAGTCCTGTGCAGCGCGCTCGGCCTCCTCCTCGGAGATATCGCCGCGGCCAATGAGAGCCTCGGTGTACTGCTCGCGAGAGGTCGGAAGCTCGTTGATGATGTCGTACATCAGCGGCTGGGTCATAGACGGGTCGTCGGCCTCGTTGTGGCCGCGACGGCGGTAGCTCACCAGGTCGATGAAGACATCCTTGCCGAAGCGGTTGCGGTAATCGACCGCCAGCTGTGCCACCCAGACGACAGCCTCCGGGTCGTCACCGTTGACGTGGAAGACCGGGGCGTCGAAGCCCTTGGCCAGGTCGGTGGCGTAGTAGGTCGAACGGCCGGAGTCCGGGGTCGTCGTGAACCCGATCTGGTTGTTCACGATGACGTGGACGGTACCGCCGACGGAGTAGCCGTCCAGCTTGGAGAGGTTGATCGTCTCCTGGACGATGCCCAGGCCGGTGAAGGCGGCGTCGCCGTGCAGCAGGATCGGCATGACCGAGCCCTTGGCGTCCTCACCGTGCTTCTCGACGAGCAGGTCCTGCTTCGCGCGGGAGATGCCCTCCATCACCGGGTTGACTGCCTCCAGGTGGGACGGGTTGGCAGTCAGGGTGATATTGATCTCGTTGTCGCCGAACATCTGGATGTAGGTGCCCTCGGCGCCCAGGTGGTACTTCACGTCACCGGAACCACCGGCGGAGCCCGGGTCGATGTTGCCCTCGAACTCGGTGAAGATCTGGGCGTAAGGCTTGCCCACGATGTTGGCGAGCACGTTCAGGCGGCCACGGTGGGCCATGCCGATGACAACCTCGTTGAGCTTCGAATCCGCAGCGCGGTCGATAGCCGCATCCATCAGTGGGATCAGAGTCTCCGCGCCCTCCAGGGAGAAGCGCTTCTGGCCGATGTACTTGGTCTGCAGGAAGTTCTCGAAGGCCTCAGCGGAGTTCAGCTTCTGCAGGATGTACTTCTGCTCGGCGGAAGAGTACTTCGGCTGGCCACCCTCGACGTGCTGCTGCAGCCACAGACGCTCGTCCTTGTCCATGACGTGCGCGTACTCGTAGCCGACCTTGCGGGTGTAGGCCTTACGCAGGGTGTCGAGCACCTCGCGCAGGGTCATGGTCTCGCGACCGTTGAAGCCACCGACGTTGAAGGTGCGGTCGAAGTCCCACAGCGTCAGCCCGTGGGATTCGATGTTCAGGTCGGAGTGGTCCGGCACCGGCAGGCCCGGCTGGACCCAGTGCAGTGGGTCGATGTCCGCGATGAGGTGGCCGCGGGAGCGGTAGGCCTCGATGAGCTGCGCGACACGGGTGGACTTGTCCACACCGGTGTTCGGCAGGTCCTGGGACCAGCGGATCGGCGCGTATGGGACATGCATGGCCTGGAAGATCTCGTCCCAGAAGCTGTCGTTGATCAGCAGGCGGGACATGGTCCGCAGGAACTCGCCAGACTCCGCACCCTGGATGATGCGGTGGTCGTAGGTCGAGGTGATGGTAACGAGCTTGCCGATGCCCATCTCGCCGAGGCGGTCGACGGAGGTGCCCTGGAACTCGGCCGGGTAATCCATCGCACCAACGCCGATGATCGCGCCCTGGCCGTTGGTCAGACGTGGCACGGAGTGCCGGGTACCGATGCCACCCGGGTTGGTCAGGGAGATGGTCACGCCCTGGAAGTCGTCCATCGTCAGCTTGCCGACGCGGGCACGAGCGACGATGTCCTCGTAGGCGTTGACGAACTCGGAGAAGTTCATCTTCTCCGTCTCCTTGATCGCTGCCACGACCAGGCTACGGCTGCCGTCCTTGTTGTTCATGTCGATCGCCAGGCCCAGGTTGATGTGCTCCGGGGTGACGACGGTCGGCTTGTTGTCGACGACCTTGTAATTCAGGTTCATGTCCGGGTGAGCCTGAACCGCGCGGATCAGGGCCCAGCCGATGATGTGCGTAAAGCTGATCTTGCCGCCACCGCGGGCAAGCAGCTGCTGGTTGATGATCGCGCGGTTTTCGAACATGAGCTTCGCTGGCATGTCGCGGACCGTGGTTGCGGTCGGGATGCTCAGCGAGGCATCCATGTTTTTAGCGATGGCGCGGGCGGCGCCCCGCAGCACCTGCTCACCAGCCTCAGGGGCCTCTACCGGCTGCTTCGGCTCCGGCGGGGCGACGCGCTTCGGGATGGCGTCATAAGCCTCGACGACGCGCTCGTCGGCGTCGCCGCGCAGGCCACCGCGTCGGCCGGAAGCGGCGGTGGCGGCGCCAGCGGAGGCGGCAGGAGCGCTCTGGGTGCTCGTAGCGGCACCGTTATCTGCGCCCGCAGAACTGCCGGCGAGTTCGCCGTTCTTCTCGAAGTACTTCCGCCATTCGGGGTCAACCGACTCCGGATCCTTCTTATACTGCTGGTACATCTGATCGACCAGCCATTCGTTCTGACCGAAATTCGCGCTGCTCACAGCAGTTCCTCGCCTCTTTTCATCATGACTTCAGTCTCGCTGTAACAGCCTACACGATGTGCTATGCGATTTCGCTTCCAGGTGGCGCGTCACCGACCGACGAAAAACGGCGTGTGACCTAGCGAGATTCCCGGGATGCAGCGACGAGGTCCGCGTATCTGCCGCTGGATTCCAAAAGCTCCTGATGACGGCCTTGTTCAACAATTTGTCCGGCGCTGACGACCGCAATATTGTCAGCCAGCTCCGCGGTGGAGAGCCGGTGGGCGATGATGATCGCCACCCGCGAACGCGTAGCCAGTGCGATTGCCCGAACCACGTCAGCCTCGACCGCAGGATCGATATTCGCCGTCGCCTCATCCAGGACCATGACGTCCGGGTCGATGAGCTCCGCGCGAGCCAACGCGATGATCTGCTGCTGGGCAGAGGACAACCCCCGGCCCCGTTCGCCGACCTCGCCGGCGAAGCCGCCGTCGATGCCGGCGATAACCTCCGTGCCTCCGATGGCAGCGATGGCCGCGGTGATCTCCTCCTGGCTCGCAGCCGGTCGACCATAGGCGATGTTCTCGGCCACCGTGCCACGGAACAGGTGCGCTTCCTGCGGGACGTAGCCCACCCGAGCGCGCCAGGCCCGCAAGGGGAGCTGCTGGAGGTCGAGGCGCTGCACTCCGGAGCCACCCGGCGCGAAAACGGCGGTGATGGACCCCGCCGTTGGCTGGTACCACCGGATGACCAGCTTCGCGATCGTCGACTTCCCGGCGCCCGTCGCGCCAACGAGGGCGGTCGTGCCGCGGAAGCTCAAGCGCGCGCCCCGCAGGGAGTCCTGCTCGGCACCGTCGTAGCGGAAATTCACGTCAGAGAAGTCCACCGCGGCGACCTTGCCCGGCAGCCTGGCATCGGCGCCGTCGTCCCCAGTGCTGGGCTCGGTAGGGACGGCCAACAACTCGGAGATTCGCTCGAAACTCACCGCAGCCTGCTGGAACTTGTCGAAGATCTGCGAGAGCTGCTGGACGGGGCCGAAGAAGAAGGTCAGGTACAAGCTGAAGGCGACCAACGCGCCGTGGCTCGTCGTGCCCTCCGCGACCCGAGCGGTCCCGAAAAAGAGGACGGTCGCCTGGGCGAGCTCGGTGATGAAGGAGATGCCGGGGAAGAAGATGCTGACCGCTGCCTGTGCGCGGGTGCGCAGCCCCACGTACCGCTGCGACTGCTCCCCGATGCGCTCGGAAAGCACCGGGCCGAAGCCGTAGGCCGCCCCGGTGTTCAGCCCATTGACCGCCTCCTGGAAGTGGGCGTTGACCGTGGAGACCTGGGAACGGGCTGCCCGGTAGAGGCGCGAGGAGCAGCGGCGGAAGACCCAGGCGCCCACCCCGATGACCGGCAGGAACAGCGCGGTGATACCCGCCAGCGCAGGGTCGGTCCAGATGAGCATACCCAGCACACCCAGCAGCATCGTCGTGGAGACGATGGCCTGGGAGAGCCCGGTTTGCAGGAAGCTGGAAAGGTTATCGATATCCGTCGTCATTCGGGTCATGACCCGGCCCGAGGCGTTCTGCTCGAACCAGCTCATGGGCAGCCGGTGGAGGTGCTCGAAGCTGCGCACGCGAAGGGCGTAGAGCAGTCGCTCGCCGGTGTGTGTGGTGAGCACCGTGTTGCACGCGCTGGCGGCCCAGGAAACACAGACCAGGAGCAGGGCGCCGAGCCCCAGGGAGAACAGTGCGCTGCGGTCTGACCTGCTGATTCCCTCGTCGATGGCCTTGCGCACCAGGGATGGCAGCGCAATATCGGCGACCAGCCCCAGCAGGAGCGTTGCCACGATGACCGCGGTCGCGACCGGGACGAGCCCCACCAGGGTGCGCAGCCGCAGCGCGGGGCTCGTGTTCTCGGACTCCGGGCCGGCGGGCGTGGAGTTGTGGGAGGTCGACTCCTGCCGTGCCGGGGTGACGCGGCGCAGCGCTGCGGCGTCGGCATCCAACAGGTTCGTGAACCTCGCAGCGTCGGCCGCTCGTGCGCGCCCCTCCTCGCCGTGGGTGCCATCGGTGGCGCCGAGCAGCTCCTGATTCGCGTTTTCCTGGATCTCCTCCCAACTGCGCGGCCACAGCGGACGGGCCGGGGGAGCGGGCAGGCTGATGACGCCCGTTTTCCCGGCGTCGGCGTTAGTCGCGCCCGGGTGTTCGGGCGCTGCCCGGTGGTCGACGATCACCATCGTCAGGTTGCCCTCGCCCGCGCGCTGATGGAGATTGGCGATGATCTTCTGTTCGGTGACGGTATCGATCGCGCTGGTGGCACTGTCCAGGATCAGGATCCTGGGATTGCGCAGCACCGCGCGGGCCAGCGCGATGCGCTGCCGCTGTCCACCCGACAGCGTCAGGCCGCGCTCACCCACGATGGTGGAATAACCCCCGAGCTCGTCGATGAAGTCGGCAGCGCAGGCGATGCGGGCTGCCTCCGCCACTTCGGCGTCGCTCGCCTGAGTTCCCATGCGGATGTTCTCCGCGATGGACATGGAGTAAAGGAAGGGCTCGTCGAAGACGATCGTCGGCCACTGGTCGGGTGCCAGGTCGCCCAGCCGCACCGCGGTGCTGCCCGCGTAGGCCTCAAAATCGGCCGTAACGTCCGCCGACTGCCCAGCCAGGGCCAGCGCCAGCGCCGACTTCCCGGACCCCGCAGGTCCCGTGATGTAAGAGGTGGAGCCGGGAGTGACGTCCACGGCGAGGTCCTCGCCCGCCCGGGTGCGGAAGGTGCCCCGGACCCCGACGGGGCCATCCGGGAGTTTTCCCGGGTTCTCAGGCACCTGCCGTTGGGGGAGGGCGAGGATATCCTGCACGCGGGAGACGGCGGCGTTCGCCAGGTGCAACATCACCAGCATCCCGGCGCCCATGCGCGTCATCCGTGACAGCAGGGTGACGTAAGCCGACGCCGAGAGGAACTCGCCGATGGTGATCGCGCCCCGCATCGCGAGCAGGCCGCCGACAACCACGGTGGCGATCAGCGCGATCTGGGGGACGGCAGCCAACGCCGGCTGGAAGCGGGCAGTGAGCCGCCCGACGTGCAAGCGCATCCCGAAGAGCCTGCGGGCCCGCGCCATGAAGCTGGTCTGCTCGCGGTTCTCTTGGACGAAGGCCTTGACGATGCGCACGCCCGTCACGGTCTCCTCCACCTGGCTGGCGACGTCCGCGGCCTGCTGTTGGGCCTCCCACGTCGCGTCGTAGAGCCGGCGGCGGGAGAAGAAGGCGATGGCGGCGAGCACCGGAAGCTGAATGCTGAGCAGCACTGCCAGTGGCCAGGAGAGCCAGAACATGATGGCCAAGATCAGCACGACCTCCACGAAGATGCTGCCCATGATGGGCAGCATCGCCAGCATCCCCTGGATCTGGTTCAAATCCGAGATGGTTCGGGAGACCACCTGCCCGGTGCGCACCTGGGCCATCGCCGCCGGCGACGCGCCCTGCAAGGCTGCGAGGCACCGCATCCGGATGTCGTGCTGGACGTCGACGGAGAGCTTCCCGGCGAAGAAGCGCCGCGCACCGTGGGTGCAAAACCGGGCGAAAGCCGCCGCGATCAGCAGGCCGATCGCGCCCCGGCTACCGTCAATCGCCCGGCCGGCGAACAGCGGGATCAGCACGGCCGCGGCGGGCATGAGAACGCTCAGCAGGGTAATGATGCCCAGCTGCATGCGGTGAGCGCTCAAGGGGGCGCGGAGGAAAGCAAACACGATAGCTATCAGCCTATCGCCTGCACCAGGTACGCAAAGCCCGCCACCACGGCAGCGGGCGACGTCGAAAAGCGGAAGCCGGGAGAAACGGCCCCGGCGCGAGAGAAATAAACCGGGTTAAGATCAACCCAGGAGACGAACCGCGCCGCGGAGAGAGGATTCCTCAATGGGATTTTTGGAAAACATCGCCCAGGCCCTCGACGTTGAGGGCATCGAGTCCCGAGCCAACGATGGAACGCTGTTCGTTCCAGTCTCTGCGGAAGTGGAGATCCAGTTCGAGCTGATCGAAGGGGTAGCCGGAGTCAGCACGCCGGCCGCGAATGTCTTCGTCGCACTCGCCGACGTCACCGATGAGGACGAGGACTTCGACGCCGCCCTGGTCGGCGTGGTCTTCACCCCGGAGGCCGCGGTCGAGGCGGTGAACCGGCACATGGCCACCGACGAGGTGATCACGGTGCTCAATGAACTGCTCGACGGGCAGGATCCCCGCGTCGAGGACCTCGAGTTCGGACAGGATGATTACGACCCCCTCGTCCTGTGCGCGAACCTCAGCGCGAATTCCAAGGTCACCGTGAAGATCTCGGAGGGCCAGGGGGCGCCGACCGCTGCGGTGAGCTTCGTGGTGCTGCCCGATAGCGTCTTCGATCTCGCGGAGAACATCGCCGCGGAGATCCTCGTCGATGAGGAGGATGAGCAGGACCCGGCGAAGCTGGACATGCTGGACGCCACCCTGAACGAGCTGCGCACGCAGTACCAGGAGGTCCTGGACCTCGGCGTGTTCGAGGATTTCAACCAGCTCTTCGACGTGCTCGCTTATGTTTCGCAGCAGGCCGAGGACTGGGAGGACCTCCTGGTCACTCTCGACGACGGCTCCGAGGACCCGTTCTTCGAGTGGGTCGAGGTCGAGGACAGTGACGTTGAGGACGACGACGTCGCTGTCGACGGGGAGGACGGCGACGTTACGGCAGGCGGTGAGGAGCGCTAGGGTTCCGCTCACCGTGGCTGGCGGGGACGGGTGCTCGGGCGCGGTTGGGGTGTGGGCTAGCATGGCTAGCGTGATGATGGGCACAGTCCCCGGCCCGGTGCCGGGAACATGCTGTGCCACCCAGCGTTGAGCGAGGACCGCAGGAGGGGAACGTGACCGAGGTAGCCATCA
Source organism: Corynebacterium sp. (assembly GCF_030152825.1). Lineage (GTDB taxonomy): Bacteria > Actinomycetota > Actinomycetes > Mycobacteriales > Mycobacteriaceae > Corynebacterium. The sequence goes on along the minus strand of NZ_JASLIP010000062.1, from coordinate 2,945 downwards.
TTGGGGCCGGCATGGCCGGCCTCGCAGCGGCTCGCACGCTCTCCCAGGCCGGGGTGCGCTGCACCCTCTTCGACGCCGCTGACCGCGTGGGCGGGCTGGTGCGCTCGGAGCAGCACGGCGATATCACCGTGGACCGGGGGCTGCAGTTCTTCAACACCTGGTACCCGGCGGTCAAGGAGATCCTGAACCCCGGGGAGTACTCCGCCCTCAAGATCAAGAACTTCCAGCCGGGGATTAACACCGTCACGCGTGCGGGCTCCGCGCTGATCATCGACCCCGTTCGCGCGCCGTCGATGGTGCCGAAGCTGCTGCGCTCGGAGTTCAGCTCCGCCCTGCGGCTGGGTGAGCTCGTGCGCATGCGCAACTGGCTGCGCAGCGAGCTGATGCACCGCTCCTCCCTGGAGCTGCGTGGTTCCAGCCGCTTCGGGCACGCCAGCGACGAGCCGGTCGCGGAGTCGCTCACCAAGGCCGGCATCACCGGCCCGGTCCGCCAGAACGCGGTCGACCCGATCCTGCGCGCCTTCCTCTACGATCAGGGCGGGGAGACCTCCGCGGAGTTCGCGAAGTGGGTTTTCGTCACCCTGTTGCGCGGCACGCTGGCCCTGCCGGAGCGCGGAATGGGGGACCTGGCGGCGACGATGGGGCGCCTGGGTGGCGTCCGCGTCGAACTAAACTCCCCGGTCGCCGCGGTGGACGTCCAACCGGGTGGGGTGGAGCTCACGGTCAACGGCAAGATCGAGCGCTTCTCCCATGCGATCGTGGCCACCTCTGCGCAGGCGGCCCATGACCTGATCGGCACCGTGGTGCCCGAGCACCGCGGGCAGAGCACCTGGTGGTTCACCGTGAGCGACGAGGTGCACAGCGACCGCCTCGTGACCGTGGACGGCAGCGGCGAGCTGTGCATCGACCTGGCCGCCGAGGTCACCTCCGTGGCCCCGGCCTACGCGCCGGGAAGCCAGCTGATCGGCGCCGCCGCCTCCCACCCACACAGCAACGGGGACTTCGACGCGGCCCGTGACCTGCCCACCGAGCAGGAGGTCCGCCGGGACGTGGCCAGCATTTACGACTGCAGCCCCGAGGGCCTGGAGCTGGTCACCCGCCACGACATCCCAGACGCCCTGCCGCTGGTTGGGCCCAATCACGCGATCCAGGCACAGCCGGCAGCTGAGGTGCTCGACGGGCGGGTGGCGGTGGCCGGCGCGCACACCGCGACCTCCACGATCGACGGCGCCATCCGCTCCGGGCAGCGGTCTGCCCGTGCGATCGCGGAGCTGCTGGCAGAAAAGTAGCGCCGTGCCGGGCGGCTGACCCTGGGGCCGCCGGAGGGCGAGCACAATCCCACAAAAAATCCTCGCACCGGCGTGCGGGGATTCTTTACTTCAAGGGGCGGGATTAGGCAGCGGCAGCCTCGGCCTTGTTCTTCCGATCGATGAAGTAGTAACGGATGGACATCGCCAGGGTGAAGACCACGCCCGCGATGAGGGCGGAGTGGAAATCCGACATCCAGAACATCGTGCCGAAGGTCAGCAGGATCATGGCGATCGCGAAGTACTGGCCCAGCGGCCACAGCGGCACCGTGAACTGCGCGTGGGAAACCTCCTCGGAGTTGAGGTGCTTGCGGTAGGCCAGGTGGCTGATGAGGATCATCAACCACACGAAGATCGTGGCGAAGGTGGCCAGCGCGGCGATGTCCTGGAACAGGCGCTCGGCGGTCGGGTTGATCAGCTGCAACACGATGCCGATGACCAGAACGATGAGCAGCGCACTGATAGTGGAGACCGGCACGCCGTTGCGCGGGTCGATCTTGGCGAACATCTTTGGGGCAAGCTTCTGGCGAGCCATGCCGTGAATCACGCGGCCGGCGCCGTAGAGATCCGAGTTGATCGCGGACAGCGCCGCGGAGAGCACCACGACGTTCAGCAGCGCGGCGGCCCAGCCGATGCCCAGGGAGCTAAAGATCTGCACGAACGGGGACTGCTCGCCGGTGATCTCGCGCCACGGAATCACCGCGACGATGACGAAGATAGCGAGCACGTAGAACAGCAGGATGCGCATCGGCACCGTGTTGATGGCCTTCGGAATCGTCTTCTCCGGGTCCTCGGCCTCAGAGGCCGTCACGCCGATGATCTCCGTGCCACCGAAGGCGAAGAGCACCAGAATGAGGGCGGACAGCACGCCAGTGAAGCCATTCGGGAACAGCCCGCCGTCGTTCCACAGGTTCGAGATGCCGACGGTGCCGCCGGTGTCCACGTTGAACACGAGGATGGCCGCGCCACCGAGGATCATGGCGACCACCGCGGTCACCTTGATCGTCGTGAACCAGAACTCCAGCTCACCGAACCAGCGGGCGGAGGCGAGGTTCGCCGCCCCCACGATGATCAGCGCCACCGCGACCCACACCCAGGAGGCCGTCTCTGGGAACCAGAACTTCATGTACAGCGCCACGGCCGTGAGGTCGGCCAGGCACACGATAATCATCTCGAAGGCGTACATCCAGCCGGTGATGTACCCGGCCCATCCGCCCAGGTAGCGGCGGCAGTATTCCGCGAAGGAGCCAGCGACGGGGTGGGCCACGGACATCTCGCCCAGGGCGCGCAGCATGAAGTACACGATCGCGCCGCCGAGCAGGTAGACGAAGATCACGCCGGGGCCCGCCGCGCCGATCGCGCCGGCGGAACCGTAGAACAGCCCGGTGCCGATGGCCGAACCCAGCGCGATGAAGTGGATGTGCCGGTGGCGCAGTGCGCGCCGCAGCTCGCCCTGGTGGCTGTCAGTCGTGGATTCGCCCGCCGTGGCAGTCTCGGGCGCTGGTTGTTGCGACATGGGATTGTCCTCCGGATTCCATCAAGCCGCGAAAGTCAGATCGATATCAGCCGTAGTATGCCACGTCACACCCGGGGCAAAAGATTCGGGTCGGTGCTGGATTGGTAGTGGGGCTGCACCGG
>NZ_JASLIP010000053.1 GCF_030152825.1 Corynebacterium sp. | reverse complement strand
CGAACCCTTCGCCCACTGTCTCTTATCCCAGCCCCCCGGGGTATCGGACTCATCAGCCGGGTAGTAGGCGCAGGTATAGGTCATGGAGTCGCCGAGGAAGAGCTCGTAGAGGTCATTGCCGACGTCGTAGTGGCGCTGCACGACCTCCTTATCCCGCTCGCGGGAGTGCCGGGAGAGCCCCTCGAACAGGGCCTTCTTCCAGCCCGGCTGGTCCTCCTGCGGCGGGATCGGCATTGGCCGGATCGCGTCCAGGTGCTTCAGGGAGCGGGCGATGCGCGCCCCGGTGGCGGCCGATGGCTTGCGGAAGGACTCGTAGTAGAAGGTCTGCAGAGCGTCGAACATGCCATAGGGGTGGCCGGGGTTTTCACCGCTGACCTGCAGTGCGCCGGTGATATAGGCCCGCGCGAGCCCCAGGTCGCCGGGCGCAGTGACGATATACGCCAGCGCATCGGAGCTGGTGATCTCCAGGCGGAGACGCGCATCCGCTGGCCCGGTCTCGGATCCGTCGAAGCCGGTGACGTGGAAAGGCAGCGGTGGTGCGGTGATCGCCTCCACGATCTCCGCCACCGTCATTGGAGTGAAGCCCGAATTCATGTTCTCGCCCTTATCTTTTCCTTCTTCGCTGTTTTCTGTTGTCCCTTTTAGTTTTCGACGTCAACGCGCCCGCCTTTGCCCTGGCCAGGCCCCATTCCAGGCGCCCTGCTAAGCCCAGTCCACGGTCTTTTCGTACAGCCCGGGGAAGCGCCCCTGCGGGTCGAAGACTTCCTTGAGCTGGGCCGGGAAGCTGCCGCCGTAGAGCTGCTCGAAGGTCTCCCGGTCGTAGAAGGCCTCGGAGTAGAGGGACTTGTGCCCGCCCAGGGCACTGACCTTCTCCTCGACGAGCTTGTTGAAGGCACCTGCGGGGGCGCCCTTGCCCAGCAAATCGACGGGCACGGAGGACCAGAAGCCGACGTTGACCCAGGTCTGCCCCACTGTCAGCGGGTAGAGCGGCCACGGGTGCTCCTTATCCGACCCCAGGGTCTCTCCTTCGCCAATCAGCTCGGTTCCGTCCGCGCCGGTGCCGCGGATGCGGATCGGGCACAGCCACACGGGCTCGATCTCGCAGGCGTGGAAGAACCACTCGAGGAACTCGGGCAGGTGCTCCGGGGTGACCTCGATGTCCTGCACCACGCGCTCGCGGGCGGGCCGGTTATTGGCGGCCTCGATGCGGTCGGCGAGGTCGTATTTGCGGTCCCAGCCGATGATCTTCCAGTAGAAGCTGGAGCGCAGTAGGTCGCGGGGCCACATGCGGCGGATCGTCGGGTTCTGGGTGCCGAAGGCGCGGCTGGCCCAGAACCAGTCCACGTCCCAGCGCCACAGGTAGTCGCGGATGCTCAACCGGTCGCGCAGCACGCCCTCGGGGTGCTGGATGGAGCGGTAGTAGATCCGGTCGCGGGTGTAATCGCTGGTCGGCCCGGGTTCATCGGTCTGCCGGCCGAGCATGAGGTAGCACTCCTCCAGGCTGAACACCGCGCCGTCGAGGTAGTCCACCGCCTCGCCGTCGTACTCCCCCGTCTCGACGATCTGCTCCATCGTCTCGGTGAGCGCGTGGACGTCGTGGAAGCGGACGTGCCGCAGCTCCACGTAGTCCTTGACCTTCTCCAGCTCGATCTTCAGGCGCACCGCGTACCCCAGGGAACCGTAGGAGTTTGGGAAGCCCCGGAACAGGTCCACGTTCTGCGTCGGCGAGCAGGTCACCACCTCGCCGGTGCCGGTGAGGACGTCCATCTCGATCAGCGCCTCGTGCGGCAGCCCGTTGCGGAAGCACGCGGACTCCACGCCCAGGCCGGTGACCGCCCCGCCCAGCGTGATCGTCTTCAGCTGCGGGACGACGGTCGGGCTGTAACCGTAGGGCAGGACGGTGTCCACGAGGTCCTCGTAGGTGCACATCCCCTGCACGTCGGCGGTTCCTGCCACCGGGTCGACGGCGATCACACCACCCAGTCCGGAGACGTCCAGGCCCGGCGCGGTCGACTGGTTGCGGCCGCGGAAGAGGTTAGAGGTTTTCTTGGCCAGGCGGACGTCCTCTCCGCGCGGGATGGCTTCGTAGCTGGCTCGCAGTTTCTCCACTGCTTGCGCGTGCGCGAACCAGCCAACCGGTTGCAGCTCGCGCGCATCGAGGCCGTTGCCGATACGTAACGCATCGGTGGTTTTCCCGACGGTCTCCACGGCAATATTCTTCAGCGCACCCAAGACAGTCATATCCCCCACCTTAACCACGCGGGCCGCAATGGTGCCGGGGCGGTATCTGGCACACGGCAGTGGTGGCAGGAAAAAGGGAGGCCGAAAGCCTAGAGCCAGCGCTGCAGGACCTCGGCGACCCCGTCGTCGTCGTTGGTGGTGGTGACCACGTCCGCAGCGGCCTTGACCTGGTCCTCGGCGTTGCCCATCGCGACACCGAGCCCGGCCCACTCGATCATCTCCAGGTCATTGGGCATGTCCCCGAAGACGACGACGTCCTCCCGGCGGATCGGCTCCATCCCAGGTGCTGCCCGCTCGTTGAGGTGTGAGATCAGGTCCTCGATGGCGCTGCGCTTGGTCACACCCGGCGCGGAGAACTCCACCAGCCCGCCGCCCCAGCTGTAGGACATGTGGCTCAGCGCGGGGTCGATGTGATCGACGAGGGCGTCGTAGATCTGGCGGGAGGTGACGTTCGGGTTGCGGCCCAGCAGCTTCACCGCGGGCTGGGAGATGACCTCCTCCACGGGGCAGATGAGGTGCTCCTCGGACTCCCAGGCGTGGGTGAAGTCTGGTTCCACCACGTAAAGCTCCTCCGCGCGGTCGAAAGCGCTGACACCAGCGCGTTCCACGCCGAAGCCGAGGCCGGGACCTGCGGGAATGTGCGGACCAGACTGGCGGCCGAAGAGGTACTCCGGCAGGTGGGTCGGCAGGTGCTGGGTGTGTTCCAGGGATGTCTCGACGATGCTGCGCATGTCCTCGGGCGAGAGGGTTTTCGCGCGGACGATCTCGTCACGGGCGGAATCATAGGTCACCGCACCGTTGGCGCAGATGCACAGCGGGCGGATCGGCAGCTGCTCGAGCACCGGCAGCATCCAGCGGGCAGGTCGGCCGGAGGCCAGGGTGAAGATCGTGCCGCTGGCGGTGAGCCGGCGGACGGCCTCCCGTAGCCGCGGGGAGACCCGCTCCTTGCTGTTGAGCAGGGTGCCGTCGATATCGCTGACGATCAGTCGCGGCTGGCTCATTAGTTCTTCCGGTCCTGCTGGGCCTGATGCTCGCGCTTGCGCTTGCGTTCCGCCTGGTCGGCGCGGTCCTTGGCGGTGGCTTCCTCCAGGGTAGGGGCGGAACCACCGAACCGGGCCGGGACCCAGGACTCACCCTTCGGCATGGGACCGTAGCGGCGCACGTACTCCTGCTGAGCCTCGTCCAACTGGGCCTTCATAGCTTCGTGGAGGCGCTCGGTGGTCTCGATGGAATCCTCGGTAACCTCGACGGGCTCGCCGACGCTGATGACCAGCTTGGCGTCCTTGGGTCGGAGGTTATTCTTGCCACCCTTGGTCCAGATCCGCTGGGAACCCCAGATGGCCATCGGGATCAGCGGGGCACCGGAGTCGCGGGAGATGATAGCCGCGCCCTGGCGCAGCTCCTTGACCTCGAAGGAGCGGGAGATCGTCGCCTCGGGGAAAATCCCCACCAGCTCGCCATCCTTCAGCCGCTCGATGGACTCGTTAACCGAGGCCTGGCCGTCAGCGCGATCCACTGGAATATGGCGGCAGGCCTCCATCGGAGCCTTGGCGAACTTGTTATCCCAAATCTCCTTCTTCGCCATGAAACGCACCAGGCGCCCTCCGCGGAAGTGCGCGGGGATACCGCCGTAGACGAAGTCCCAGTAGCCGGTGTGGTTCACCGCGAGCAGAGCCCCGCCCTCGGCGGGGATCCGCTCGTGGTGCATGATCACCACCTCGAGGCGCTGGATGTAGCGCATCAGCAGCTTCGCAGCCCGAACGATGATCCGGCCGTAGACGAGCTCCTGGGATTCCGAGTGCTTCGGTGTCTCTACCCCCTTGCTGGTCAGGGTGAACGCCGAGTCGGTCCACCTATCAATGGAGAAGATGGATCCCACGCGGGATAGGAGTGCCGGGAGCTTAGCCATGGTCGTGATCCTCTGCTGTGTAGGAGCCCCGCCGTATGAGGACGGGGCTGAAGTGGTGTGGGCCTAAGTGGTGGGCGCCGTGGTTCAGGGCCCTGTCGCTTGAGGGCCCTGGGGTACAGGGTCAGGGCCTGGTGGCCTAGTTCTTCGGGGTCAGGACGTCCTTGCCCACGAACGGACGAAGCACCTCCGGGACGACGACGGAACCGTCGGCCTGCTGGTGGTTCTCCAGGATGGCGACGAGCCAGCGGGTGGTCGCCAGGGTGCCGTTCAGGGTTGCGGCGACCTGCGTCTTGCCGTCGGCGTCCCGGTAGCGGGTCTGCAGGCGGCGGGCCTGGAAGGTCGTGCAGTTCGAGGTGGAGGTCAGCTCGCGGTAGGTGTTCTGCGTCGGGACCCAGGCCTCAGTGTCGAACTTGCGGGCCGCCGAGGAACCCAGGTCGCCGCCGGCGGTGTCGATCACGCGGTACGGGACGTCGATCGCCGCGAGCATGTCCTTCTCCAGCTGCAGCAGTTCCTGGTGAATCTCGGTGGCCTGCTCCGGGCGGCAATAAACGAACATCTCGAGCTTGTCGAACTGGTGCACGCGGATGATGCCGCGGGTGTCCTTGCCATAGGAACCAGCCTCACGGCGGAAGCAGGAAGACCAGCCGGCGTAGCGCTTCGGCTCGTCCAGGTCGATGATCTCATCGGAGTGGTAACCGGCCAGGGCGACCTCGGAGGTACCGACGAGGTACAGGTCGTCCTCCTCCAGGCGGTAGACCTCATCCGCGTGGGCGCCGAGGAATCCGGTGCCGCCCATGACCTCGGGGCGCACGAGCACCGGCGGAATCATCAGCTGGAAGCCCTTCTCGGTGGCCTTGCGGGCGGCCAGCTGCATCATGCCGAGCTGCAGCAGCGCGCCGTCGCCGGTGAGGAAGTAGAAGCGGGAACCGGAGACCTTCGTGCCGCGCTTCATGTCGATCAAGCCCAGGGACTCGCCGAGCTCCAGGTGATCCTTCGGCTCGAAGTCGAAGGTAGTGGGCTCGCCGACGTGCTCGAGGACCACGAAGTCCTCCTCGCCGCCGGCGGGCGCGCCCTCGACAACGTTGGAAATCTGCATCTGCAGATCGTGTAGCGCCTGCTCCGCGTTACTCTGGGTAGCCTCTAGGTCCTTCACAGCCTGGGCCTTCTGCTTGCCCTCCTCGCGCAGCTGGACCTTCTCCTCATCGGAGGCGGCGGCCATCTTCTGTCCCATCGCCCTGGAGAACGCCTTCTGCTCCGCACGGGCCTGGTCGGCCGCGGAAATCGCCTCGCGGCGCTGGCGGTCGGCCTCCAGCAGCTGGTCAACCAGTGCTGGGTCCTCCCCACGGGTACGCTGAGATTCACGAACGAGGTCTGGATTTTCGCGCAGGAGCTTGAGATCAATCATGGCTTCTAGCTTAGCTATAGTGGTGGGATAAAGTTTCCTCCCGCACCGCCGTCGCCGAAGAAAGTGAAACATGAGTATTAGTCACGCCACCTGGACTCGCCGGATGCGCAGCGTGACAGTCATGGCCCTGGCAGCCCTGTGCGGTGGCGTCGCCGCCGGCGCTTACACTTACGCCGCCGACAGCAACGCCGGCCGGACCATCGCGCCACCAGCCAACGAGGCCGAGGCTCCCGAGGTCCGCGCCGCCGCGTTCACGAACGCGGACACCGGCCAGTGCGTCAACTGGACCCGCACCCCGAACGGTCAGAACACCGACTTCCTCACCGTGGACTGCAAGAAGCCACACCGCTTTGAGGTCTCCGCCCGCGAGGACCTGCGCGCCTACCCCTCCAGCGAATTCGGGGCGAAGGGCGCGCTGCCGGACGTCAAGCGCCAGGCCGAGCTCAGCCAGGAACTCTGCGTCGGCCCCACCATGCGTTACCTGGAGGGCAAGCTGGACCCGAACGGGCGCTACAACATCTCCCCGATCCTGCCGCCGGAGTCCTCCTGGGCGGAGGGCGACCGCACCATGCTGTGTGGCGTGATGGTGCAGGACGCCGAGGGCAAGTCCGTCGAAACCACCGGCCTGGCCGCCGAACAGGATCAGTCGCGCGTCTACGAGCCGGATACCTGCGTGCAGGTTCAGGGCCGCTCCACCCGCGTGGTGCCGTGCAGCGAGGACCACACCTGGCAGGTCACGCACCAGGTGGACCTGGGCAAGATCTTCGACGGCGACGAGTGGCCCGACATCAAGCGCCAAAACGATGCCCTGAACAAGATCTGCACCGAGCAGGCGGAGAACTACATGGGCGGCGAGGAGGGCCTCTACCAGTCCACGCTCACCCCGTTCTGGACCACCCAGCCGGAGGAATCCTGGGTCACCGGCTCCCGCCAGGCGAACTGCGCGCTCATCGCGACGGAGGGCGATGGCTTCGCCACGCTGAAGGGCGACGTCCGGCAGCAGTTCACGGTCAACGGCAAGCCGCCGAAGACCCCGCCGAAGCGTCTGCCGAAGCGCGGCGATTCCCCGACACCGGCCCCGGAGGGCGCCAATGCCGAGGGCAACCCGGATCCTTAAGCGGGCACCACGAGCGAAGGTGATTGAGCATTGAGCATCGAGGTCAGCGAAGAGGAGTTCGAGGAACTCGTCGACCAGGGACTGCGTCGCATCCCACGGGAACTACTGGATAACGTCGATAACGTCGCGATCGTCACCGAGGACTATAACCTCGACTCCCCCAGCATCCTGGGCCTCTACGAGGGGGTCGCGCTCACCGAGCGGACCAGCGAATACACCAGCGCGCTGCCGGACAAGATCACGATCTACCGGCTGGCGCTGCAGGACGTCGTCGATACCCGGGAGGAGCTCGTCGAGCAGGTCGCCATCACCGTCATCCACGAGCTCGGCCACCACTTCGGTATCGACGACGACCGCCTCCACGAGCTCGGCTGGGGCTAGCTGGTTTAGCCCCGGGGTAGCTGGGCTGAAGCCGGTTTTGCTGGGTTTAGGCCAGCTCCGGGACCCCGAACGGGCCCCACTCGGTGACGCGGAAACGGCCGCGCACCCCGTTCCGGAACTGCTCGTCCACAGCCTCCGCGACCTGGTCCAGCAGCTCGCCGAAATCCTCTGGCAGGGCGATGGAGACCACCTGCCCATTCGGCAGGTACGCGCGATAAGCGAACTCCGGATCGACCGCTCCCAGCCAGGTGGCGACGAGGCGGATCACGGCGCCGTGACTGACCAGGACGGCGTCCGCGTCTTCGGCCTGCGCCGCCGCGACGATGGCCAGCGCCTGCGGCAGGTAGCTGGTCAGCACCTCGGCGCCGGAGGACCCACCGGGGACGACCTTGTCGATCTGGCCATGCAGCCAGTCCCCGAGCAGTCGGTGGTAGAGCTCGTGTGAGTCCTCGTCGTTCTTCATCTCCATGTCCCCGGCCGGGATCTCGGCCACACCGAAAACGGAGGCCAGGGAGCCTGCGTACTCGCCCGCCAGCTCGACGGCGGCGGTGTCGACCAGCCCGGCGAGTTCGCGGCCCCGGAAACGCTGGAAACCTTCGGCGAAGCTGCTGCCCGGCGCGGCCGCGGCGATGGCCCCACCCTCGGCGGCGAAGGCCGTGGCCAGGCCCGCGGCGGTCTGCTGAGCACGTGCGGCCTGTGAGGAAAGGACGTGCACGCGGTCGCTGGCGTTGCGCAGGTAGCGGCCCGCGGCGCCGGCCTGCTCCCGGCCGAGCGTGGTGAGGCTTGCGCCTGGCAGCGCGGTATCTAGCGCGTGGATTTCATTGGACGTGGTCTGGCCGTGGCGGACCAGAAACAAGCGGGTCATGTTCTCGCTTCCTTCTCTCAAGCCCGGTGGTCTTCTGCGGGGTTCATCATATCGGCCAGCCACCGCTCGGAGGGGCCTTCGTCCGGGGTTTCGGCAGCGACGTTGCCGAGGATCTTCACCAGATGTTCCTCGTCCACGCCGCGCGGGGCGGTGGCCAGCGGCCAGGAGCCGAGGTAGCGGATCCAGGAGCTCTCCCGCTGCAGCCCCTGCAGGGCTGCGGCGACGGCGGAGTCCTCGATATGGCCGATCATCTCGATGTGGAATACGTAGGTCCCCAGCAGCTCGCGGGTGGGCCGGGAGCTGATTCGGGTGAGGTTCACCCCGCGCAGGGAGAGCTGCTGCAGGGCGTAGATCAGGCTGCCGGGGCGGTCGTGCTGGGCGGTGAAGGCCACCCCGGTGCGGTCGTGGCCGGTGCGCGGTGCGGGTGGGACGGGCCGGGAGACCAGGGCGAAGCGGGTGAAGGCCTCGGCGACGTCGGCGACGTCCGTGGCGATCGCTTCCAGCCCATAGATCTCGAGGGCGCGCAGCGGGGCCGCGCAGATATCGGCACGCCCCTCGGCGACGGCCTGTGCCGCGGCGGCGTTGGAGGGCGCTGGGCTGAACTGCACCTCGGGCAGGTTCTCGGCCACCCAGCCACGCACCTGAGCCTCGGCGACGGTGTGGGTGCTGAACACAGGGGCCGCCGCGCCCTCCTCGGCGCTGGCAGCACTGCGGAAGTACTCAGCCTCCCCGGCGCGCACGCCGATCGCGAAGCGGATGGGGATCAGCAGCTCGGCGAGGATCTGCACGCGATCGCCGGTGACCAGCGCGTCCTCGGCCTGGGCCACGGGGCCGTCCACGGAGCTTTCCAGCGCGATGACCGCGTAATCGGCCCGGCCTTCACGGAGCTCACGGAGCGCCTCGGCCGGGCTGTTTCGGGGCTCCAGCTGGGCGGCGCTCTCAGGGTCGGACCCAGCCGAGCTGGCGGGCACGCCGGGCACGTGGCCGCCCCGCAGGAACTCGAGCGCGGCCTGCTCGGTGAAGGTGCCCCGCGGGCCGAGAAAAGCGATGGTGGGAGTGTTGCTCATGGAGTCCGATACTAGTGGGCTGCATCACGGGGCTGGGCAGGGCCAGCGGGTAACCTAGCCCTGTGACACAGCTCAGCCCCACCCCCGATACCTTCGCCCAGCGGCTCGCGGCAGCGAGCCAGCAGACCGGACTTTCGCCCGCGCAGCTGGGGGTGGCGCGGGTCTACGACCGCCCGCACGTCGATTCCGCGAGTAGCGCCTCCCACCTCAGCGGAGAGGAGCTGCTGGTGAAAGACACCCAGCAGGTTGCGGGCGAGTGGGTGACGATGGGCAACGCGCGTCAGGGCTTCCGCGCCACGCACAGCGATACCGCGGTGGAAAACCTGCTCGCGACGGGCGCCCGACTGGTTGGGGCCAGCGCGAGCGCGGAGTACGGCACCAGCGCCTATACCGAGCCCGTCGGCCAGGAGGCCCCGGTCAACCCAATCAGCCCGTCAATGATGACCGGTGGCTCCTCGGGCGGGGCCGCCGCGGCAGTGGGCCACGGGGTGGCGCGGATCGCGCACGCGACGGACGGGGGTGGCTCCATCCGGGTGCCAGCGGCCTGCTGCGGGCTGGTGGGGCTCAAGCCGGCACACGATACCTCGGTGGGAGGGTTCAACCCCTCCGCCCACGGCTACCTTGCGGACTCCTTCGCGAACACGCGCAAGGCCTATCAGCTGCCCCGCACCCAGCCGTGGGGCCTGCGGGTGGGCTATACGAATCAACCTTTCCACCACCACTCCCGGGTGGATCCCGCGATCGCCGCGGCCACCGCAGGGGCCACCGCGCTGTTAACCAACGGGGAATCGGTGGCGGAGGTCCGCCAGGCGCCCCAGCCCTATGACCCAGCGAATTTCGAGCTCTTCGCGACCGTCCTCTCCACCCGTTGCGCGGAGCTGCCGGAGCCGCTCTCGGAGCTCACGAGCTGGCTCAAGCGGCAGGGCGCGGGTGTGCCCCGCTGGCGCCGCGAGGAGATGGAGCGCAGCATCCACCGGATGCGTCAGACAGCGCTTCACCGCTGGTCATCAGCGGGTTTGGACGTGGTCGCCACCCCGATGCTGGCCTGTGCTCCCCCGGCACCGGGTTCCTTCTCTCGGCTGAGCCCGCGGCTGAACTTCTGGGCACAGACAGCCTGGACGCCATGGGGCACGCTGTGGAACCTTTGCGGCTGGGCATCGGTGACGGTGCCGCTGGTGGACCCGGCCCGAGTGCCGGGCCGGTGGCCGATCGCGCTGCAACTCGGCGCGGTGGGCGACCGGGTGAGTGCGTCGGACCTTCTGGCTTTGACCGAGCAGGTGCAGGCCGCCGCGGCGGTGCTGCCGGTGGAGGGACTTTCACTGGCCGAGCCCGGTGACCTGAGCTCCCTGAACTACGAGCCCCGCCCCGGCGCGGACAACCACGGCGCTGGGTGCGACTGCGCAGCAAGGCACAGCCACGAATCCTGCGAGCACGGGCAACCATGAGCGCCGAGCTCCTCCCCCGCGACCGGCGAGCCCTGCGCGTCGAGCTCGCCCTATTGCTGGCGGTCACCTTCGGAGCCTCCGGCCTACGCGCGACGCTACGGCTGATCGAGGCCCTCACGGACCCCACCCCACTCAATGAACAGGAGGCCCTGCTCAACCAGTCCCAGTCCCACCTGGCGTGGCTCGATCCGGCCTTTCAACTGATCACCTCCGGCGTGCTCCTGGCATGGGGCGGGCTAGTGGCATTCCTCTTGCTGCGTCACCTGCCACCCCAGCCGGCCCCACCGCACCCAGCGCCGCGGCGACCGGCCCTGCACCTGCGGATCCGGGCCAGGGATTGGCCTCACGGGGCGGGACTGGCCGCACTCATCGGCCTGCCGGGTCTGGCGTTCTATGCGTTGGCGGTGCACCTGGGCGCCTCAAAGGTCGTGGTGCCCTCCGGGTTGGGTGAGCACTGGTGGACGCTGCCTTCCCTGCTCCTAAACGCCTGGGCCAATGGGGTGGCCGAGGAGCTGATCGTCGTCGCCTGGCTCGCGACCCGGCTGCATCAGCTGAACGTGCGCTGGCCCGCTATCTTCGCGGCCTCGGCCCTGCTGCGGGCCAGCTATCACCTCTATCAGGGCGTATCCGCGGGCCTGGGTAATGCGGTGATGGGGCTGGTCTTCATCGAGTACTTCCGCCGCACCGGCCGGGTTTGGCCCTTGATCATCGCCCACGGGCTCATCGACACGGTGGCTTTCGCGGGCTATGCCCTGGGCGGCGGTGGCCTCGTGGGGGTCGGCTAGGTGGGAACCGGGCTGCTAGGCTTAAGGGCCATGCGCCCGGAGAATACTGCAGGCAAGAAGGCCGAAAATCCCCTTCCTGATCAGGCTGACCCCCTCGCTCAGAACCAATCGTCGAGCCCTGAAACGCTTGCCTCCATCATCGCCTCGCTCTCCGCAAGCAGCCAGGACTATCTGAAAGCCATTTGGAATCTCCGGGAGTGGAGTGCGGAACCAGTGACCGCCAAAACTCTGTCCGCGCAGGTCGGGGTGCGATTGTCCACGGCCTCGGATGCGATCAAGAAACTTCGCGAGCAGGGATTCGTGGATCATGCCCCCTACGGGGAGGTAACCCTCACCGACGTGGGGCGCCGGGTTGCTCTCACAATGGTGCGTCGCCACCGCCTGCTGGAAACCTTCCTGTTCAACACGCTCGGTTATCGCTGGGATCAGGTCCACGCGGAGGCGGAGAACCTCGAGCACGCGGTCTCCGATTTCCTGGTGGAACGGCTCGCTGACGTACTGGGCAACCCATCTACCGACCCGCACGGGGATCCGATTCCATCCGCCGATGGTCAGGTCGCGATGCCGGACGCCACCCCGTTGACCGCTTTGGCGCCGGGGGAGCTGGGGCAGGTGGTGCGGATTGCCGACGATAACTCGGAGTTGCTGCAGTTCTTCGAGTCCCAGGACCTGGGGGTGGGAATGCAGATCAGCTGGGGTCAGGGCGCACCCTTTAGCGGATCGGTGCTGGTCCAGGTGGCGGGCAAAAAGAGCTTTCCCCTCGGCAAAGACGCCCTGGGAGCCATTTGGGTATTACGCCCCGCCGGGAACTAATACCGCGCGGGGACCTTAGGGCAGGCGGGGATGGGAACCGAAGGTCGGTGGCGGGCCCACAGAAATGCTGGCCTCGAAAAAGCTGGACACTTCCTCGGGGTGAGCCCCACTCTGCAGCCTTAAAAAGAGGGAGAATAAGCGCAGAACATCCCCCACCACCTCATCGGGGAAGGCAGAGCTATCAATTAAATCCTTGGCCGCAGCGTGATTGCCGTCGTAAAGGAGTTCTGCGACGGCGATGCTTTCAATCCAGGAACCGTGGCGCTGGGCAGATGGGTGTTCTTTCATTCATTTAACCTTCTTTTTCGGCAGTGCTCGCACTGACAGTGTGGTGGAGCACCCCTCCCGGGACCGCCAATCCTCGGGTGAGGATTGAGCGAAGTGTGCCCCTTCGAGGGGATGTACCCCGACGCCACAAGCATAAGTTCGTCGCATCGTAGTTACAACTTTGGTGCTTGGTTTCTTTTGATTACGCCTTGAGGTACTGTGATGCCATGACCTCGATGCCTATCCCCGGAGCAGCAGAAGAAGAAACCCCAGATCTTCTGTACTTTTCCAGCGTTTCCGAGAACACCCACCGCTTCGTTCAACGCCTGGAGCGCCCCGCACTGCGCATCCCCTTGAGGCCAAAAATCGAAGGCATGATCCGAGTCAACGCCCCGTACGTTCTCCTGCTGCCTTCCTATGGCGGCGGGGCACTCAATGGGGCCGTGCCAAAGCAGGTGATCCAGTTCCTCAACATCCCGGAAAACCGCGCCCTAATTCGGGGAGTAATCACCAGCGGGAATACCAACTTTGGGGAGCATTACTGCATCGCCGGTCCCGTGATCTCCCGCAAATGCGGGGTGCCGGAGCTCTACCGTTTCGAGCTCCTCGGCACCGACGAGGACGTCGAAAAGGTTCGCAATGGCCTGGACGCCTTCTGGGCACAGCAGGGCAAAGAAAACGCCTAAAACATGCACCCCCCAGAAACGACAGAGGCGATGAGGTCCACCCCAATCAGCCACAAGGAGTTCAATGAATAAAACCCTGGAAAGCTCAATCACCCCACCCAAGAGCAAAACCGACCTGCACACCCCTATCCGGCCCATCAACTGGAACCGAGTGCAGGACGAGAAAGACCTCGAAGTCTGGCTTCGCCTCACCGCGAACTTTTGGCTGCCTGAAAAGGTACCCCTCTCCAATGATCTGCCGGACTGGAACAGCCTCTCTGACCTGGAACGAACCCTCACTATGCGCGTCTTCACCGGGTTGACCCTGCTGGACACCATGCAGGCCACGGTCGGCGAAATCAGCCAGATTCAGGATGCCCTCACCGAACACGAGGAGGCCGTCTACACCAATATCGCCTTCATGCAGGCAGTCCACGCCCGCTCCTACTCCAGCGTTTTTTCCACCCTGTCCGACACACCCGCAATTAACGAGGCCTACGACTGGGCGGTCAAGAACGAGGTTCTGCAGACCCGCTGCCGCAAGGTGCTGGTGCACTACTTCGGCGAAGATCCGCTGAAGCGGAAAGTCTCGGCCACGCTGCTGTCCAGCGTGCTGCTCTACGCCGGCTTTTACCTGCCGCTGCACTTCTCCACCCGCGGGGTGCTGAGCAATACGGCGGATATGATCCGCCTCATCCTGCGAGACAAGGCCGTCCACGGCTACTACTCCGGCTATAAATTCCAGCGCGGCATCGAACGCCACCCGGAGCGGGCGGCGGAACTCTCCGATTTCACTCACGAGCTCCTTGAGGAGCTCTACCAGCTGGAGTTGGAGTACTCCACGGAGCTCTACGAACCCTTCGGCCTCATGGCGGATGTAGAACGCTTCGTGAAATACAACGCGAATAAAGCTCTGATGAACCTGGGCTACACCCCAATCTATCCCGGCTCGGAAACGAGCGTCAGCCCAGAAATCCTCTCGGCGCTGACCCCGGGCGCGGATGAGAACCACGATTTCTTCTCCGGCTCCGGATCCTCCTACATCATCGGCATCGCCGAGGAGACCGAGGATGCCGACTGGCAGTTCTAGGCGCGGCATCCGCCACCCAAGCGGAGAACGCGCCCCGCCCCCGACGCCCCCAAGAAAAAGAAGAACACCCCAAGAACAGAAAGGGAGACAAGAATGTCCTCTCAGCACACCGTCAGTGTCCTGGTCGGGAGCTTGCGCGCAGGCTCCTTCGCCCGAAAAGTCGCCAAACAAGCCATCACTTTCTTTCCCAAAAGCTGGGACGTAAAGATCGTGGAGATCGGCCACCTACCGCTCTATAACTTCGACTACGACGACCCCGCCGTCACCGACCTGCCCGTTCCCGAGGCATATCGCGAGTTCCGAGAAATCATCAAAAACTCCGACGGCATCCTCTTCGTCACCCCGGAGAACAACCGCACCATCCCCGCCTGTCTAAAGAATGCGGTAGACATCGGCTCCAAGCCAAATGGGGACGTCGCATGGAAGAACAAGCCTGCCGGCATCATCAGCCACTCCGTGGGACGCATGGGTGGCTATAGCTCTCAGAAGAACTTACGCCTCGCGCTCTCCTATTTCGACATGCCGACCCCGGGGCAACCGGAAGTCTTCCTTGGCCAGTCCCCCACCCTGCTCAACGAAGACGGAAGCTTCAATAACGAAGCCACCCGTGATTTCGTGGCAGGCTACGTGCAGCGCTTCGCGCAGCTGGTGTCGGAGACTGCGGCGTAACTCGCCGCACTGCCCGGATCTGGCCGGATCTGGCCGCTGGTTGTCGCCCACGGGCTCCTCGACACGATGGCTTTCGTGGGCAATGCCATCGCCCGCGGTCACCTCAACTTGGAATGACTGAGGCTGTAGTTTCCAGTGTTGCTGGCGGTGCGCGTGACCACGTGCCACCGCTCCCGCTAAGATGTCCCCATGAACTCACGCGATGATTACGCCCGCGACCGGGAGGGCAGGGTCCTGACCGACCGTTTCGGCCGCCCGGTGCGTCGTCGCCCCGCGCCCGACCCCGCGTCGAACGCGGCGTCCGGCGCTACCGGACATAGCCCAACGCCTACGCCGCCGCGCTATGTCCGCTCGAATATTCCGGACGCCGCCGGCCAGCGCCCTTCCCCGGCACCGGGATCCGAGCACGGCCGCCACGAAAGGCCCCTGCACGCAGGGAGGAGCCAGCGCTCAGAGAGAACCCGACACCCCGAGCCACCGCGTTACCGACAGGCCCCATCAGCCGAAACGCCGCAGCCAGGCCATCGCCGGGAGAGCTACACCTCGCGCTCGGCCGCAGCGCCCCAGCAAGTCGCGTATCGTCCGGCACACCCGGAGGCACAGCCGCGCGGCGCGTATCAGCAGCCCCCACGCCCGGCCACAGCACGACCCGAAGGTCACCGTCAGTACCCGCAGCCCGCGGGAGGGGCAGGCCGGGGCGCCGACTGGGGCGGCCCCGGCCGCCAGCCGCAGCGCATGGAGCCGGGCCGCGGCCGTCCCCGTCGTTCGGGCAGCCCCCGCGCACCACGGCGTCGCCTCGGCATCCGCCGGACCCTGATGCTCCTGCTCGCGCTCTTCCTGGTGCTCGGTGGCGGCACGCTGCTGTGGGCGGACTCCCAGCTGCAGCGCACGGAAGCGCTCCAGAACTACGAGGGCCGCGTGGGCGGAACCGCGGGCACCAACTGGTTGCTCGTCGGCTCGGACTCCCGCGCCGGACTGGACCAGGAGACCGCCGATCGGCTCTCCGCGGGCATGCTCGATGAATCAGAGGGCCGCACGGACTCGATCATCCTGGTGCACCTGCCGCTCGTCGGGAAGGCCACGATGATCAGCCTGCCGCGCGATAGCTTCGTTAACATCCCCGGCTACGGGGAAAATAAGATCAACGCCGCCTTCGCCCTCGGTGGCCCGGCCCTCCTGCAGCGCACGGTCGAGGAGGCCACGGGGCTGCGGATCGACCACTACGCGGAGGTCGGCTTCGCCGGCTTCGCCAACGCCGTGGACGGCGTGGGCGGGGTCGAGATGTGCCTCGAGGAGCCTCTCGACGATCCAATGGCGGGCATCAACCTCCCCGCGGGCTGCCAGGATCTGGATGGGCCGAATGCCCTGGGATATGTGCGCTCCCGCTACGCCTCGGCGGGCGGCGACCTGGACCGAGCAGGCCGCCAGCGTCAGCTGTTATCCGCGCTGAGCAAGAAGATGCTCTCCCCCGGCACGCTCTTCAACCCCTTCCGCCTCTTCCCCACGGTCAACGGCGTCGCCAAATCCCTCACCGTGGATAAGGGCGATCACATGTGGCACCTCGCCCGCCTCGGAGTGAAGATGCGCGGCGCGAAGCAGGAGGTCGTTCCGACCTCGGGGAGCGCCGATAACTACGCAGGCAGCGTCCTACTCTGGGACCAGGCCGCCGCCGAGCAGCTGTTCAGCAGCCTTCGTTAAGGCGAGCTGAGTCCCACGCCCGCAGCGCGCCGCACCCGCGGTGCGCATCCACCGCGAGGGCCAGCATGGGTAGAAAAGCGGGGCCGGGGAGCCCCGTCAGCGGACTCCCCGGCCCCAGCCCCAGCAGGGGCTTAGCGAATCGTGACCTCGCGGGACACGATCGTCTGCTTCGCCTTCTGCTCCTCCGGGGTGAAGCGGCCCGAGTCATTGGCCAGAGCCTCGGCGATCTTCTTATCGAGCGCCTCCAGGCCCTTCTGCCAGGCCTGTGGCTCCCAGGAGTTATCGAGGTCCCAAACCGGAACCATCACGCCGTGGGTGCGGAACACGCCTGCGAACTTGGAGCCCTCGCCGAGGTTCAGCTCGCCAGCAGCGTGGACGCGAGCCAGCGCGTTGAGCAGCTCGTTCTCATCCTCCGGGCGCACCCAGCGGATGTGGGCACGCTCGCCCGGATCAATCCACCAGGCGGCACCCTTGAACTCGCCCCGCACCTTTTCGGAGGGCAGGACGGAGTCATTGGCGCGGCGCAGCGTCGCCGCGACCTGCGGATTGTCCTGGTGCTCCTCGGTGAGCCACCAGTTGAAGTCCTGCTCGACGACGATCTCCGCGTCGGTCTTCGGGTCCAGCAGGTCGGTGAGCTCCGGCTCGTTGCCGTCGGCCACGCCGACCTCGAGGGCCGCGCCCGGCTCAGCGGTCTTGATCCAGTTCAGCGCGTACGCGAGGTCACGGTTCGGGTTATCGCCCGGGCGCTGCGTCTGCAGCGCGACGAAGCCCTCACCACCATCTTCGGCAGCACGGCGCATCGCCGCGACCGCGCCCGGCAAGACGGTCACGAGAGACACCGGGAAGTCGATGCCCTCGACCTCGACCTTCACGCGAGCGGAAGGCACGAACTCCTGCAGCGCGATGAGGTCGGACTCCATCGCTAAGCCCGCGTACGGACGGGCGTCCCGCTGCAGCTTCTCGCGCTCCGCGGCGCGGGCAGCGAGCTTCGCCTGGCGGCGGCTTATGCCTTCGGGCAGATCCTGATTTTTCTTATTTTTCTTAGCCACGCTGCTGATTCTAACCTGCCTCACAGACAAGCCCCTACCCCACCGCAAAACTAGGCCTGACCCGCCCCTCCGCCGGCCGAGTTTCGCAACCAGCCCGCAGCCTCCCCGGGGTAGTTTGTCGCCACCCAGCGGGCTCCTCGCTGGGCAATCCACCGCAGCTGCTCCGCCTGGTCGACTGTCCAGATGTAGTCCACTGGAGCGCCTCGCCGATCGCCCCGAATACTCGCCATCGCCTGCTCGATGGACCACCCCGCATACCTCGCGATCCCCGATCCCCGCAACAGTGGGCGTGTGGGCGGGTGGTGCTTCCGGCGCAGCTGGATGCGCTCTACCTGCGGGTTGATCCGCCGGGAGCGCCACAATGACCAGCTGTCGAAGCTGATCAGATAGATCCCTTCCCCGCCAGCCAGCCCCGCCACCGCCAATTGGCGGTGCATCTCCGCCTCCACCTGCAGGCTCCGGACATGTGGGTGCTTGGTCTCTATGAATAATTCGGGTTGGCCAGCGCCCGCGCTGTGCCGCATATCCTGCAGAAATTCCAGCAACTCTCGCAGTTCCAGCACGGCGGCCGGCCGGGTTGACGTCCCAAAATTAAGGGCCTTGAGTTCCGCCAACGTCATGCGGGACACCGCCCCCATTCCGTCAGACACGCGGTCCACGGTGCGATCATGAATGCAGACGGCGTGGCCGTCTCGGGTAAGCCGGATATCGCACTCGTAGCCATCCGCACCCTGGGCGGCCGCGAGCTCATAGGCGCCGATCGTATGTTCCGGGCGGTGCTTGGACGCACCACGGTGGGCAATGATTTTCACCTCGTGCTGCAC
This sequence comes from Corynebacterium sp., assembly GCF_030152825.1. Lineage (GTDB taxonomy): Bacteria > Actinomycetota > Actinomycetes > Mycobacteriales > Mycobacteriaceae > Corynebacterium. Next base: position 13,481 of record NZ_JASLIP010000053.1, on the reverse strand, counting down.
GCCCCCTTTTCTACCGGATTTCGCGCCGCGCCTTGTTCCGCGCTCACTTCCCACGCCTTCCGCGTCTAGCGCCACGCTTCTCCCTCCCCGCCTTGCGCCACACCCGCACCGCAGCGTGCCCCTCGACCTCCCGCCTCGCGCACCGCACCCGCGCTCTCAACCCCACAAAGCCGCCGGGTAATCTTGGATACGTGCACGAAGCAGCCCCAACCCCGAATGTCACGGACACCTCGCTGGTGTTCGAAGGCGGAGCCATGCGCGTGGTCTTTTCCGCCGCGCTCGTGGAGGCCTTGCTGGAATCAAATGTGAACTTCGCCCACGTCACGGGCAATTCCGCGGCGACCTCTCACGTGGCCAATTACGTCTCCCGCACCACCGACCGGATGCGCAAAACCTTCACCACGTTCCCTTCCGACCCGAATTTCGGCGGTTGGCGGGCCTGGCTGCGCGGGGAGGGCTTCTTCAACGCGGGCTATATCTACGGCGAGGCCGGTATGCCGGGCCAGCCGATGGGCATGGAGTGGGAGATCTTCGATAACTCACCGGTGCAGTACCGCATCTCCGGCTTCAACGCGCTGACGGGAGAGACGAAGCACTGGGGCCGGGAGTCGATCCACAGCCCGGAGGACTTCCTGGTCCGGGCGCGCGCGTCTTCTTCCCTCCCGGTCTTCATGCCAGCCACCGAGGTCGACGGGCAGCCGTGGTTCGACGGCGCGTTCGGCCCCACCGGCGGCATCCCCATCGACGCCGCGATGCAGGACGGCTACGACCGCTTCCTCGTGATCATGACCCGCACCCGGATGTACCGGAAGTCTGCCGCGGGGCGCGCGCTGTGGCTGCTGCGCCGCACGCACGGCCAGTACCCGGCGCTGCTGGACTCCATCGCGGACCGCCACGTGCGCTATAACGAGACTCGGGATTACCTTTTCGAGCTGGAGAAGCAGGGTAAAGCGTATCTTTTTATTCCTGAAATCATGAATATCAGCAATCAGGACCGCAATCCGGTGAAGCTTTCTCTGGCCTATCAGGAGGGTCTTGAGCAGGCACGACGCGAGATGCCGGCCATCAAGGAATTCCTCGGACTTTCCTAGAGCTCTTGCCGCGGCACCGCTGTTTGCCCCTTTCCTTAGGGACGTCTCACCCTTGCGAGACCCCGGGTTTTTCGTCACAATTGGTTACTAACGGCCAGGCGGGAATAAAAGTACTGGTTCGGCCGTTTGTAATAATTAGAACCTTTTCAACGAATTCGGAAGGACTGATTGAACAATGGCTAAGTACACGCTGCCTGAGCTCCCATACGCATACGACGCACTGGAGCCGCACATCTCGGCCGAGATCATGGAGCTGCACCACTCCAAGCACCACAACACCTACGTGCAGGGCGCTAACGCTGCTCTCGAGGCTATGGAGAAGGCACGCGAGGAGGGCACCAACCCGGATCAGATCCGCGCGCTGTCCAAGAACCTTGCGTTCAACCTTGGCGGCCACACCAACCACTCCATCTTCTGGAAGAACCTCTCCCCGAACGGTGGCGGCGAGCCGACCGGCGAGCTGGCTGAGGCTATCAACCGCGACTTCGGCTCCTTCGAGAAGTTCAAGGACCAGTTCTCCTCCGCAGCGCTGGGCCTGCAGGGCTCCGGCTGGGCTGTCCTGGGTTACGACCACATCGGCGAGCAGCTGGTCATCCAGCAGCTGACCGACCAGCAGGGCCAGACCTCCATCAACCTGACCCCGCTGCTGATGCTGGACATGTGGGAGCACGCCTTCTACCTGCAGTACAAGAACGTCAAGGCTGACTACGTGAAGGCAGTCTGGAACGTCTTCAACTGGGAGGACGTCGCCGAGCGTTTCGCTGCAGCGAAGAACTAAGTCTGGATCACAGGCTTAGCTCTTAAAGCCTGCGGGCTTTGACCGGGTGGGTTCACGGGATACCGTGGCCCGCCCGGTTTTTCTTTGCGCTGATGGCTCCGCCACCAGCTGCGCTTTCGCCAACGGACTTGCTACGTGCCGGGCCCGGGCCCGGCGGCCGGAACGCTTAGCCGAGCACGCCCGTCTGGCAGCTCACGCCGTTCGGCCCGTGATTGCAATAGCCGTCCGGGTTCTTCGCCAAGTACTGCTGGTGCTCATCCTCCGCGAGGTAGAACTCGCCGGCCGGGGTATCCGCCAGCAGCGCGACCTCCGTGGTGATGGGGCCGAAACCGCGCTCGGTGAAGGCCGGCTGCCACGCCTCGACGGCCTTCTCCGCCTGGGCGAGCTGCTCGGCATCCAGGGCATAGACCGCACTGCGGTACTGCGAGCCGACGTCGTTGCCCTGCCGATCGCCCTGGGTGGGGTCGTGGTTCTCAAACATGATACGCAGCAGCTCGGCGGTGCTCACCCGCTGCGGATCGTAGACGATGCGCACGGCCTCGGTGTGCCCGGTACGCCCGGTGCAGGTCTCACGGTAGGTCGGGTTCGGGGTGTATCCACCGGCGAAGCCCACGGCGGTGGATTCCACGCCCTCCGTGGCCCAGAAGATACGCTCGGCTCCCCAGTAGCAGCCCATGCCGACCACCAGCTCCGCCTGACCCTCCCGCCAGGGGCCGGTGAGCGGCGTGCCGAGCACCAAGTGTGGCTTCGGATCCGGTAGCACCGGGTGCCTCCCGCCTGCCAGCGCCGTCTCCGCGGTGACCTGCGGCGCCCGATACGCACCCGCTGTGTTCAGGGCCTTCATTCTTTCGAAAAGATCCACTTAAGCGTGCTCCTTCGTCCTCTTGGGGCTTTGTTTAGTGCCTATTCCACCAGGCTGATGCCCGGCGCGCCACGGCGCAACCAGCCACGCACGCTACGAGTGGCCACGCAGTCGTCCGCGTTATAGCGCTCCAGGGTTCGCCGGGAGATATCGGCGGTGCGACCACCGGTGGCGACGGCCACCTCGAAGAGATCCACCGCGGCCTTCCCGTCCACGCCTTCCTGGCTGAAGTGGAAACCCGCCAGCGGGGCGATCGTCTTTAGCCCTAGCGAGCCCGTCCCCAGCAGCCCACGGGAGACGTACTCGAAGACGTCGCCGAACTCCGAGGACTGGATGAATTCATTAACCTCCGTCAGGGTCGGCATCCGCACCTGGCGCTGCCCGCCGTCGGCACTGGGGCTGCCGTACTCCTGACCGCCGTAGAGCCGGGCGTAGTGGCGCAGCCAGTAGAGCTCGCCCTGTTTGGCGTAGACCCACATCAGGAACTTCCGGCCCTCGGCGTGGGCGCGTTCCCTGCGCCACATGAGCCAGTCCCACATCTCCGCGACGTGGCGGCCCTGATCCCCGGTGGAGCTGAAGTCGGAGAAGGCCACGTATTGGTGGCCGTCGAAGGTGCCCCAGAGGAAGGTCCCGCGGCTCGGGTGCGCCTCCATGTCCACGTCGATTTCCACTGGTTCCTGATCCTTCGGAAGGACCAACGGCCCGCGGTACCACTGCTGCACCGGCCGGCGGATGGCCACCTCGGCGCGCATCCAGGCCGCGGCCAGAGCGCTGGCCTCCCCCGCCCCGGCGGCTGCGAGCGCAGGCAGCGTGTTGATGCCCTTATCCCGCCACGGTCGGTTGCGGTCCCCCGGCAGCAGCAGCGAAATGTCCTGCGTCTGGAGCAACTGAGCACGGCAGTGATTATGGAATTCGCAGGTCTGGCACTCCTTGACCCGGGAGGGCGCTGTTGGGACGGGCTCGGAGAAGGCCGCCAATAACCCGGGGTACAGGCGCTGGGCGTCGAAGAAGTAGCAGCGGGAGCCATCGGGTTCCGCACCCGGGCTGCGGCCGATGATGCCGACGTCGGGGCTGGCGAAACCCCAGCTCAGCAGGATCATATTCGCCATCCCCAGGCGCTGGGCATCGCTGGCCACGGTTCGGTGTCGCAGCATCGTTGCGGCGGGCTTCCCCAACCCGAGCGCGTCGACGGCGACGACACGACAATCCGCGCGGTGCCGGTTTTTCGCCGGGCGGGTCGCGTTGTGCCCGGTGATGATGACCGGCGCGTAGGCCGCCGTCTCGAGCGCCACCCCGGGATCCATGCGCACGAGCAGGTCTACCCGGGCTTCGAGCCCGTCGTGTTCGAGAACCGGGTTGAGGATCAGCCGATCCCCGCGCGCCATCGCCTCCAGGGTCTCCTCCACCGCGTTCTCCCCGTCGGCGATCTCGCTGCGGGTGGGGCGGAGCTTATCGCCGATCCGGGGTGCGGTGGGCAGCTGGGCAAAGACAGCGGAGCGCCGACGCCACGCGGAGATCCGGCTCGCGATCCGCTCGGCGAGGTGCTCCCAATCGCTGTCCAAGTACAGGCGGGCGGTCTGGCCGCCCAACACCCGGCGCAGTAGCGCACGGTGGCGGCACCCAACCACATCGGAGGGGCTGAGCCCCGCCTGCTCGGACAAGAAGTAACTCACAACTGCCCTAGCTTAGCCGGGGACCACCGTGCCAGCCGAAGCGCGGAAAGCTGCCGCCACTGCCGACATCCGCCCCACCCCGGTATTGCCCCGCGGGGTGCCCCGCGTTCGCTAAAGTGTTGGGGAGTTAGCTATTTTTCCCAGGCCTGGCGAGGGCTTGGCGTGTGTGTACCGCGACTAATCGCATTAATGAGGAGAATCATGGGTCTATTCAAGAATCTGCGGAAGCGCCGTATCGAACGCAAGGCTGCCTTTAAGGCTGCAAAGATTCGGGCCAAGGTGGACGCCAAGGAGGCCGCGAAGCTGGAGAAGGCTAAGGAGAAGTACCTCCGCAAGACCGCCAAGCAGGTGCGCAAGCTCGACGCTAAGGAGCTGAAGAACAGCCGTAAGCACGAGGAGCAGATGGCGAAGGCGTCCATCGAGCAGCTCAAGGCCGGCCGCTTTAACTCCCGCAATGTGCTGCGCTTCATTGGTGCCTCACGAGTCGCCGCCCCGGTGGTGGTTCCGCTGGTGTATCGCGCGCTGACCCAGCTGCAGGGCAAGGGCACCGTCACCACGCAGGCTCGCGGCGCTGCCGACTCCGCGCTGCGCTCCTTCCCGGCGGACGGCGCCCCGCAACGCGCACGCATTAAGCAGATTCAGAAGTCCGTGGACAAGGGCGTGCCCTCCGGTTTCGCTAAGGATGTCAATGACCGCATGGATGTTCTGATCGAAGCTATCGATAATGCTGGCTCGATGGGCGAAGATCAGCGCAAGCGGGTTTTGGAATCCGTATCTAAGGAGCTCGATCTCGTCGAGGCACAGATCGCGACCAAGCGCGGTTAATAGTTAAGTGATTTTGGCTACTTTTAGCCAATTTCCTTAGCCATTCCCTTAATGGCCATTTCTTTCTAATCGAATATTGGGTAGCATTCTTTTCAAATCCCTAAATCATCGATTCAGGAGTTGCTGCACACAATGGCACGCAAAGAGATCACCCAGTATTTTGACGATATCGATAACGCGCCGCTCGCTGCGGAAGACGTTAATGTCGTGGAGTTCGCCGTTGATGGTGTGACCTACTCTATGGACGTCTCGACCGCGAACCGGGAAAAGTTCGAGGAAGCACTCGCGCCCTATATCGCAGTCGCCCGCCGCGTTCAGCGCACCAGCTCCCGCCGCGCCCCGCAGAGCACCAATAGCCCGGAGCGCAACCGCGCTATCCGCGAATGGGCTCAGGCTAACGGCCTTCAGGTTTCCGATCGCGGCCGCATTCCGCAGAATATTGTCGACCAGTACGACGAAGCCCACTCCTAAAACACACTTCGTGAAAATGCGCTGTGCGCACTAGAATTTCGACCATGGCGCTTTCTACCTTTCGCGTTTTTCCAGCCCGCCCCGTCGCGCGAGCCAGCGCAGCTGTTCTGCTCATCGGCTCCCTCGCGATGGCGGGCTGCTCCGCAATTGGTGGCGATAAGCCGGAGCAGAACACAGAAGCCCAGCAGTCGAACGACGGCCTCCTGCCCGGCGAGCCGGTCCAGGGCGTGAAAGGCACCGAGCTGCCCGTCGACACGCTGCCCGCACCAGTCGGGCAGGGCGACTCCGAAAACCGCTGCCCTTATCTCGACGGCGAGTGGCTGCAGACGACCACGGGCCAGCGGTGGACCGCCACGGGCCTCGACGGGCGCTTCGATCCGCCGGCGTGCGTCTTCTGGTCCTACGAGGACGTCCCCCAGGCACAAGTCATGGTGCGCCACATGACCACGAACAAGGACGCCGTCGCCGTCGTCGACCACGCTGCCCCGGTGGACTCCACCCTGAAGGCACTGAAGCCCGAGGGCTGGAGCGGGGGCCGCAGCGGCGGTAAGGACGGCGAGGGTGCCGTCTACGCGGTGTGGAAGGACCAGACCGCCGTCGTCGTCTTCACCGCCCAGGAACAATCCCTGAAGGCGGAGCAGATCGCTACCGAGACGATTAAGAACCTCAAGCTCTAAGCCGGCGCTCCCCCCATTCCCTGGTCCTCCGCAGCTTCCGCGCGGCTGCCCCCGGCGCGCCCGCGACGCTGGCGGTCACCTCATGCCCGCCAGCGGCCCGCTTAGTCCACGGCCACGCTCGTCCACGGCATCATCGGGCCGATATACGGGAACACGACCTCCATCAGCAGGAGGAAGATGGCGACCAGCACCACGAGCGTGATGATCAGCTTCACCCACCACGGGCCGGGCAGCATTCTCCAGAGTGCGGCGTACATGATCTAGACCTCCGTGAGTTCTGCCGGCACGTAGCCGGGGGACTTGGGTTCCTTCTTCTCGAGAACAGCGTGGACGATCATGCGCTCCGCATCAGAGAACTGCGGGTGGCAGGTGGTCATCGTCAGCAGGGCCGCGTCCTCGGGCCCGACCTCCAACCCGGGGGCGCCAGGGACGGGGTTGATGACGTTAATGTCGCTGGGCAGGGTGATGTGGCGGCCCTGGACGCCCGCATACGGACCGCTGGACATCTGTTCCGCCACCTTCTCGGGCAGGCACTCCGCCGCTGCGGCGTGGCGCTGATCGGCGGGGACGTCGATGGGCAGCACCCGGTAGATGTTCCACGATCCGGCGGTCTCGACGACGACGGCGTCGCAGGTCTTCAGCAGGCCCAGGTCGTTGAACGGGGATCCGCGGCCGACGCGGTGGCCGGCCATCGCGAAGTTGCCCCGCTCGCCGGGTCCCTGGCTGTCGAGATAGTGGCCCGGCCCCTTCGTCAGGTCAGCGTCGCTGGTGCCCTTGACCACGGCGAAGTTGAAGTCGCTACCAAAGGAGGGGAGGTGCAGACGGGCAAAAGCCACGCCTTCGGTGATCTCCGTGAGCGGTCGCGGGTTGCGGGAATCCCACTGGCTATCGAGGTCTCCTGCCACGAGGGCCTGCTCGCGTCCCGAGGAGATATCGGTCCAGTACACCTCGTAGAATGCGAAGAGCAGGGCGATCACCCCGAAGGTTACGAAGATTTCGCCAAGGACGCTGATCGGGTCCAGCTTCCGGCGGTGCTTACCGTCGCTCGTGCGCATTACTTTACACGCTAAGGTTCTTTTCATGATTATCGTCGAATACCCGGTTGCGCTGGTGCTGAAGCTCTGGCACGTGCTTTTCACCAAGGTCTTCGGCATTGCCCCCAGCACCGCCTGGATCGTGGCGGTGATTTTCCTAGTGCTGACGGTGCGCAGCCTGCTCGCGCCGTTGACCCTGCGCCAGATCCGCTCCTCCCGCACCCTCGCCAACCTGCGCCCGCAGTTGCACGCGCTAACCCAGGAGTACGCGGGGCGCACGGACGCGGAGTCGCGCAAGGAGCTCAACAAGCGGCGCAAGCAGATGCAGCTCGAGGGCGGCTACCGGATGCGGGACGGCTGCCTTCCGGCGCTGATCCAAATCCCCGTGTTCCTCGGCCTGTACCGCATGCTGCTGCGGGTGGCGCGCCCGAACGGCGTGGTGGATCCGAATAACCTCCACGGTTTCGGTCCCCTTTCTGACGAGGACGTCTACACCTTCATGCATGCCCGCATCTTCGACGTCCCGCTGATCACCTACGTGCAGATGCCGGAGCAGTCCCTGGCGAACCTGGGCACGGATCAGGCGAGCGTGTTGCGGGTGGCATTGCCGATGGTGCTGTTGGCCAGTACCTTCACGGCGACGAACATGATCTTCTCGATCCGGCGGACGAAGGCGACGATGGATCCGGATCAGGGATTCAGTTATTTCGCGCTGGGTCTGCTGAAGGTGATGCTGCCGATCGTGTTCTTCATGCCGATCCTGTTTGGGTTGCTAGGCCCGCTGCCGGTGATGGTCTTCGTGTACTGGCTGAGTAATAACCTGTGCACCCTGACGATCACGCAGGGCATTCACCTGTGGAGCGATAAGACCCACCCGTATACGGAGGAGTTCCACGCCCACAATGAGATGCAGCTGCAGCGCCGCATGGAGAAGAAAGAGGAGAAGAGGGTCGCTAAGCGGCAGAAGCGGCGCACCGGCCGGCACCGCCGCTAGCCGCAACTAGTACGCGCAACTAGCACCCACTAGCCGTGCCTCGGCGAAATACGGCCGACACAGCGGCGCGGGTGAGCCCAGGGTCTGGTCCTGGCTAGATGTGGTAGCTCATCGGGACGGTGAGCAGCAGCTGCTTGGCCATGTCCCGGGCGGTCTCCAGGGGGCCGACGTGGCGGGCCATCTTCGAGCCCACGAGGCCACCGTCGAGGAAGATCATCAGCTGGTCGGCCAGCGAACGGGAAGTGTAGCCGAAGCGCTCGGTGAGCAGGTCGGCCATGGTCTCGCGAACCCAGGTTCGGTGGGCCATCGCGGCCTGGCGGATGCGCACCTCGGATTCCACCTCGGGGCGCGGGTATTCGCTGGCGGCGTTCTGGAAGTGGGAGCCGCGGTAGTTATTCTCCGGCTCGGTCTTGATGCAGAGGTCGAAGAAGGCGATGATGCGCTGTTCAGGCTTCTCGCAATCCTTGGCGAGCTCCTCCCAGTCCTCGCGCCACTTCTGGTCGAGCGCCTCGAGGTAGGCGACCACGAGGTTGTCCTTGGAGCCGAAGAGGGAGTAGAGGCTGGCCTTGGCGACATCGGCGTCCCGGAGGATGCGATCAATGCCGATCACGCGGATACCTTCGGTGGTGAAGAGGTTGGTGGCACTGGCCAGCAGGCGTTGCCGAGGGCCCGGACGGTTACGCCGCCTGGAGGTGGCCTTCTTCGTGGCCTTCTTGGCGGTGGTCTTCTTCACCGCAGCTTTCTTTGCCGTGGCCTTTTTGGCGGGCCCCATCCCTCGGTCACTTCCTCTTCTTTTCGATCAAATAAAGTTCTCCCCTGGCCATGGGTAGTCAGGCCAGGGGAAAAGAACTCAGTCAAGCATCCTACTTGTTGCGCGGACGCACGACCATCATTGGGCACGGTGCGTACTGCAGCAGCGCACGGGAGGTGGAGCCCAGCAGCATGCCGCGGAAGCCGCCGCGACCGTGGGAGCCCAGGACAAGCAGCTGCGCGCCCTCGGCCTCGTCCTGCAGCGCGCCGACCGGGCGGTCACGGGCGAGGATCTCGGTGACCTTCACGTCCGGGTAACGCTCAGCGAACGGAGCGATCTCCTGCTTCAGCAGGGCGATGTGCTCGGCCTTCTCCTGCTCGCCGGCGTTGAGGCCCGCGTAGGAGGCGTAGAACTGGGAGTCGTTCCAGGCGTGTACGGCGGTGAGGCTAGCGCCGCGAGCAGATGCCTCGCGGAAGGCCTGCTCCATCGCCTGGCGGGACACCTCGGAGCCGTCGACACCGACGACGACCGGGCCGTACTTGGACTCCTCGCTGACGTCGCTATCCTTGCGCACGACCACGACCGGGCAGTCGGCGTGGGAGACAACCGCGGAGGAGACGGAGCCCATGACCAGGCCGGAGAGCCCGCCCAGGCCACGGGAGCCCATGACGATCATCTCGGAGTCGCGGGAGAAGTCCAGGAGGATATCCACTGGGGAGCCCTCCTTCACCGCGTGGGAAACCTTGATGTCCGCGTTGAAGTTGCGGACCAGCTCGTGGGCGGTCTCGATGCGATCGTTGGCCTCGCCCTCGAGGTCGTCGTAAAGCTCCTGCGGCGGAACCATGCCGTCGGCGTACATGAACTGCGGCATGGTGTACGCGGAGACGAGCTTCAGCGGCTGGTTGCGCTTCAGCGCGGCGTTGGCCGCCCAGAGAACAGCGGTGTTGCTGGCCTCGGAGCCGTCCACTGCGACAATAATCTCGCGTCCGGAGTTGGTATTCTGTGGTTGATCGCTCATCGCGACTGTGTCCTTCCCAATAGAACTTCTGTCCTACCTCCATTATCCTGGCTTTTCATCGCGCTCGCTACCGCAATGAATTGATTTCCAATAACCGGAGGGATCAGACGAAAAAACCCCTTCTTTGGAGGGGTCTTAAGCTGCATTAAGGCTTCTTGGGCTCCGGCAGCGGGACGTCGTGGGCGCCCGGTGCGTTGGATGGGGAGATCAGCTCCCAGAGGACCAGGAGGAAGCCCTTGACCCCACGGCCGAAGTCGGTAGCAAAGAAGTTGGCGAGCGAGTTCATAATCACGTTGAGATCCATGAAGAAAGTTTTAGCACCCTAATGGTTCCCCTCGCAATTAAGGATGGCCTCAATCCCTCCAGGGTGGCCTTGCCACATACCGCGGAACCCACCACTGCTCTCGACTTCCTCCGCGAGCTCATCTCCGCCCAGCGCCACCGCCACCCCGAGGACGACGAGGCCGCCCTGCTGGAACGCTTTGCCGCCGGGGAGGTCGTCGACGACGCCGGTCGCCCCCTCTCCCCCAGCGACGTCGTCCGTCCCGGTCGCTACATCAACTTCTACCGCCGCCCAGCCCCCGAGCGCCCGGTTCCTGGCCAGTTGCGCCTCCTTTTTCAGGACGCCAACCTGCTGGTGGTCGATAAGCCGCCCTTCATGGCGACTTTGCCACGGGGCCAGCACATCGTGGAGACCGCCCTGGTCCGAGCCCGCCGGCAGTTCGGAATCCCCGAGCTGAGCCCGGCCCACCGGCTGGACCGGCTGACCCGTGGCGTGTTGATGTTCACCGTGCGACCCGAAGTTCGGGGCCCGTACCAGCGGCTTTTCGATGAGCGGGTGCCGGAGAAAACCTACGAGGCCGTGACTCTGCCGGCCGATGAGGCGCCCTTCTCTCCTCTCCCACGATTCCGGGGCTGGCGGGAGTGGCCCGCGCCAACGCCGGAACAACCGTGGCTGCTGCGCCACCACATGGTGAAGGAACGGGGCAGGCTGGCGACCTATCTTGTCGAGCCGGAGGCCGCGGCGATCGAGGCTTTCAGCGCGCCAGATTCCGGTGCGACAGATTCCTCCCCTGGCCACGATATGTTTCCGGCGCCACCGAATGCGCTGACAAAGGTGGTGGGTGTGCGCTCGGAGCGCCGGGTTCTGGCTACCGCCGAGGATCCCACCCCGAGGGAGCGGGAGGTGCTGGTCTGGGAACTGGTGCCGGAGACGGGCAAGACCCACCAGCTGCGCGTCGCCCTGCGGAGCCTCGGGCTGCCCATTCTCAACGACCCTCTCTACGAGGAGCTTTCGGATGCGGCACTGCACGACCCGAGCACGCCGCTGCCGAGCCCGCCGTTCGCGGACGAGGAGGATTTCAGCCGCCCGATGGAACTCACCGCCCAGAGGCTGCGCTTCCAGGATCCGCTCACGGGCAAGCTGCGGGAGTTTTCCACTTTCTAAGCGCCTGCTGCGACGGCAGCGACCGGCTCGACGATAGCCTGCAGAATGCTGCCGGCCGCGGGCACGCTCTGGATGCTGGCTCTAGACCTTCTCCGATTCGCCGGGCTCCCGATGGCGCAGCAGTCGGTTCGTGTACAGCGCACCCGCGGCCAGCACGAGGACCACGATAAGAGCGGTCAGGGTGTAGGCGCTGAGGTAAGAGTCGTGCGCATGCTGGAGCACCGTTGCCTTCACGGACCCGTCTGGCAGACCGGCGGCGAACTGGACGGCGTCCTGGAGGCTCACATTCGGCTCGTGCCCCACAGATCCGTGGACACCTGCGTGCGCGGGCGCGTTGACGTCGTAAAAAACGGAGTACACGAGGGTAATCGCGCTGCCGAGAATGGCGACGGACAAGAGCGCACCGAGTTCGTAGGAGACCTCCTCGACGGAGGAGGCCATCCCTGCGCGATTCGGGGGTGCCCCGCCGATCATCGCGATCGAGGACACCGCCATGGACGCACCGAGGCCAATCCCAAGAACCCCGAGCCCGGTGAGGATCACCGCGTTGGAGTTAGCGTTGGAGCCGACCGCAACAATGATCGCACCAAGGGCACCCACTGCCATGCCCCCGGTGATGAACGGCCTCGCGCGATGAACGGTGTACAGCCGGCCGGCAATGAGGGAACTGATCAGGGATCCAACAGCGACGATGGTGACGTACACGCCTGCGTGCAGTGGACTGAAGCCGTCGATGAGCTGGAGGCGCTGGGTGGTGAGGAAGTCGAAGCCTGCTACCGCAAACATCGCGAGGCCGGCGCCGAAGACGCCGGAGAGGAATGGCGGGGAGCGGAAGATGCCGAAGTCCAGGAGTGGCTCTTGCAGTTGGCCCTGACGCTTCGTGAACCGAAAGCCGAAGATCAGCGCCACCACAATAGCGATCGTGACGACCTTCCAGTCGACCGGGCGGTGCGCGAGCTGCTTAATGAAGAGCACAAAGGAGACCAACAGGATCATTGCCTGGAGCACGGAGCGGAAGTCCCAGGCTTGATCCGGGTTGGGCTCGTCGCGCTTGGAGACGAAGGGCAGCGCAATGAGCGCAGCGAGGACGATGGGGACGTTCATGAGAAAGACAGACCCCCACCGGAAGTATTCGAGGAGGAGTCCGCCGACCACCGGGCCGAACGCTGCCGCGAGGGTGGCCAGCGCTGACCAGATGCCGATCGCGAGGTTCATTTCGGCTGGCTCTTCGAATGTGTGCCTGATGAGGGCGAGGGTGGCGGGCATCATGGTTGCCGCGCCGATCGCTAGCAGGCCTCGAGCGGTGATAAGGGTAGCGACGTTGGTGCTGTAACCGCCGAGGAGGGAGGCGAGCCCGAAGATGATGAGGCCGATGATGAATAGTCGCCGATGCCCGACTTTGTCGCCGAGGGTGCCGGTGCCCAGGAGGAGCCCACAGATGACCATGGGGTAGGCGTTGATGATCCACAGCATCTGGGGTGCGGTGGCATCGAGTTCCGTCACGATGGTGGGGAGGGCGGTGTAGAGGACTGTGTTGTCCAGGCAGACGAGGAACACTCCCATGCCGACGGTGGCGAGGAGGAACCAGCGGCGCGGGTCCTTGGCGATTTCGGTCATGCTTGTACGGCTTCCAGCTTCTTCGAATTCACTCCGGTTCGGGTACCTAGGGTTGAGACACCAAAAGCCCCCGTTGGTTTGGGGGCTATAGGGAAATAAAAATGGTGGTGCGACGTACTGTCGATCATCACCCGTCCAAAACGGGAACAACCAACAACACGTCGCACCACCACTATGAAAGTTTAATGCCGGCGGCGTCTTACTCTCCCACACCCTCCCAGGTGCAGTACCATCAGCGCAGGT
>NZ_JASLIP010000040.1 GCF_030152825.1 Corynebacterium sp. | reverse complement strand
AGCCGGATCCAGGAGCCGGTGGCGGCCACGCGCACCACGTCGAGTTGGCGCCCCGGGTACTTCTCCTGCATCGCCGCCGGCGGTGGGTTGATAACGCCCGTCGCCCCGGCCGTGGCGACCATCCGGCCGGTGATATTCACCGGCTGGGGTGCTGCTCCCCCAGCCGTATTTCCGTTCGCGGTCTCCCCGGAAGAGCTCTGCCCAGCCTCGCTGGTGACTTCCACCAGCTCCTGGTCCAGCATCGAAGGGGCTAGCCCCGCGGGCCCGCCGCGCAGCTCGTGCTCCTCCTCCATCTCACGGTAGACCTCCCGCAGAACCTCAGCGGGCACCCAATCCACCAGCTGAAAACCGCTGACGGGTGGCAGGGCGCCCAGCCACATCATGTCCACGCTGGTACCCAGATCGAAGGTGGCTTCGGACTCACCTGCCCCCGCCTCGGTGCTCGCGGAGCCCGCCCACTGCTGCAGCGCCTCCTTGAGTGCTGCTGCCCGCACGACGATCGAGTCGCCGTCGTCGTCCTGTCCATCAAGCCCGGCCCCGGGCAAGCGCTGGCTGAGAGCGCAACCAAGGGGGGTGGAGAAGAAAATGTCCAGGCCATCCGGCAACGGGCGCAGCCGGGCGAGCGCCTCGGGATCCATGCTCAGCACCCGCTCCGCGACACTTGCGATGCGTCGCGCCACGGAGCGCGGGGCCTTGTTCACCATTCTCAGCTGCACAGTCATGGCCACCACCCTAACCACACGCCCGTGGCTATGTGCCCTTGAGGTTCAGCACCTGGCGCAGCTCGTGGACGATCTCCACCAGGTCGCGGGCGTCCGCCATGACCTGGTCGATGGGCTTATAGGCGTCCGGGATCTCATCCACCCACGCCGCCCCCGGCCGGTAGACGATGCCGGACATCCGCTGGTCGAGGTCCTCGGCGGTGTAGCGATTCTTCGCCGCCCGGCGCGAGAGCACCCGGCCGGCGCCGTGCGGGGCGGACCAGAAGGCCTGCGGGTTCCCCTTGCCGCGGGTGACGTAGGAACGTGCACCCATGCTGCCGGGGATCAGGCCCGGACGGCCGGCTTCCGCGTTGATCGCACCCTTGCGGGTCAACCACAGCGTGCGTCCGTCGATCTCCACGGGATCGGTGTAGTTGTGGTGGGTGTTGATGCGCTCGACTTCCACTGCTCCCTTCTCCCCCATGGCGCGGGCGAGCTGGTCGACGAAGCGATCCATCATCTCTTCGCGGTTGGCCAGGGCAAAAGACTGCGCCCAGTGCAGCTCGGCGATGTATTGATCGAATTCCGGGGTGCCCTCGCGCAGGTAGGCGTGGTCGCGATGCGGCAGGTCAATGCCTGCCTCGGCGCACTGCTGCTGGGCGATGCGGATGTGCTTCTGAGCGATCTTGTTGCCCACCCCGCGGGAGCCGGAGTGCAGGAAGCACCACACCCGCCCCTGCTCGTCGATGCACAGCTCGATGAAGTGGTTGCCGCCACCGAGGGAGCCGAGCTGCTCGCGCCACTTCGGGGAGTGGGATAGGTTCACCCCATCGCGTTTGGCGTGCTCCGCCAGTTCCGCGATGCGGCGTGCGGTGTGGTCCAGGTGGATCTTCTTGTTGTAGTTGCCTGGTGAGAGCGGGATCGCGCGCTCCAGCTCGTCACGCAGTGCGACGAGGCCCAGGTCGGCGATGTCTGCCTCCGTGTACTTCGTGCGGGCGGCGATCATGCCGCAGCCGATGTCCACGCCGACGGCCGCTGGGATGACCGCCCCTTCGGTGGGGATGACGGTGCCGACCGCACTCCCCATCCCGAAGTGCGCGTCCGGCATGAGTGCGACGTGCGGGGTGACGATCGGCAGCGTGGCCAGGTCGATGGCCTGCTGTTCGGTGCCCTCGTCGAGGATGGATGCCCAGGACAGGACGCGGGGCGCGATCTTCTTCGGCACGGTGTTTTTCCTTATCCTAGAAGGGCTGGACTGCACCTCACCCTACCTTCGACTGCACAGTTGGCCCTTCGCAACTGAGATAAGCATGAAACCAAGCGCCCATGCGGGGTTGCACTTATAACTGAAAGCAGTTGGCATTTGAACAGCACCTTGGAGGTGAACATGAAATGGCAGTAACGATCGATAATTCTGTACAGCTCACGCCGCAGGAGGCCCGCGCCCTGGCAGATTTTCGCGCTAAACTCGGCGCTTCGGAGCCAGAAATCACAACACCTGATGGCCGACCCGCCCCTCGACAGCTGCAGGAGATCCTGAACGACGTTCTCAGCGCCATCGCGGGAGGGTGCGCAATCAGCATCGCAGAGATGCCTGGTCAAATCACCACAACCACAGCCGCAACGTTGCTAGAGGTTTCGCGCCCGACCATCATGAAGTACATCAAGCAGGGAAAGCTCGAAGCCACGATGGTTGGTTCACATCACCGCCTCGATACAAAACAAGTACTGGCGCTGGCAGATAGCAAGAAACAAGCCATACGGGAGTCTGTTTTCAAAATCATGGATGCAGAGGATCAGTAGGCGCTCGAAACAACATGAAATCTCCAAACACTGGATACATCCCAATCAGGAATTCCATCCTGCCCGATGCAAACATTTGGTTTTCATCAACTCTGCATTCCTGGTTCGGCCTATTATCCGCGGAGCTTCTCGGTGATTGGAGATTTTACTGGACCGAGGACATCATCGCCGAAGCTCAATATGCAAAGCGAAGGGCCTACCGGCACTCTTCAAGTCACCAGATCGAAGCCATTCGAGACCGGTTGATGGAAGTGATCCCTGAAAATAGGATCCAGGGTTACGAGATCGATAACTCGGTGAATTACCCAGACCCAGATGACGCTCACGTCCACAGCGCTGCACTTCACGCCCGCATACAGATCATCGTCACTGACGACAAGTCTGGGTTTAAAGGGATTTATCCTTCGCCCGAAGAGTGCCCATATGAGGTCTATACAGCTGACGAGTTCTTAATGCTCGTTGCCGATTCTTCACCGCGGGTCATCGATGCCGTCATCAATAACCAGCAAAAGTACTACTCAAAGAAGCAAAAAAGCTTCAACTTGCCCAAGAAATTGCGAGCGGCTGGCTGCCCAAAGTTCGCGGATTAGGTATGCCAAAGGCTGCAATATCTCCAGCCTAGTTTTTAGCTAGACCGCGACCTGCGAGGGGCGACGACTCTCTTAGGAAATAGGGGTTACCCCCGCCTGGGTTGCCCCCCCCCTACACCGGCCCAGCCACCTTCGGTAGGACGTGTTCGGCGATCTCTTCGATCTGCTCGCCGGCCCGGCGCGTGGAGCCCAGCAGGTTGATGCTGACGTGGTTGATCCCGATCTCTCGCTGGGAGTTGAGGAGCGTGACCAAGGTGTTCCGCCCGAGCCGGTAGCCAAAGGTTCCGCCCTGGGCGGGGGCGTCCGGGTCCTCGTGCAGGTCGATCCACATCGCCTCCAGGAAGGGTTTGAAGGCCCCTTCCCCGCAAGCGTCTGCGACGGCTGCGCGCCATTG
>NZ_JASLIP010000016.1 GCF_030152825.1 Corynebacterium sp. | reverse complement strand
GTTGGTAGCGGTGCTCCTCATCACCGTGGCGCTGATCGGCCTCTTCATCTTCTGGCAACTGCCCCGAGCCTGGGCTTTCATTCTGCCCATTCGGTTGACGACCATCGGCGCGCTCGCCGTGGCCGGCATTACCGCCGGCGTTTCCACGGTGGTCTTTCACACACTGACCCGGAATCACATCCTGACCCCGAGCCTGATTGGCTTTGATTCGATCTATGTGCTGATCAACACGCTAATCGTCTTTTTCCTCGGCAGCAGTGCGCTGACCGGGATGCACCCTATTGCGGGTTTCGTGCTGAACACGGTGATCATGGTGGTTTTCGCTGTGGTCGTGTTTAGCCCACTGGTGACCTCCAAAACGATGACCCTTGATGTGCTGCTGCTCATCGGTGTGGTGTGCGGGATCTTCTTTAGGTCCCTGGCCGGGCTTCTACAGAAGATGATCGACCCCAACGAGCACCAGGTGCTTCAGGATGCCTTCTTCGCATCCTTCACCGGTATCGACCGCCCGCTGCTGATCTTCACGCTGCTGGTGACGCTCGTTGTTTGTGGCTGGATCTGGCATAAACGCCACGTGCTGGATGTTATGGCGCTGGGGCAGGAGACCTCCATTGGCCTAGGCGTGGGGTACCGCAAAGAAAGCCTGGGCATGCTTGCCGCCATCACCATCCTCGTAGCGGCCTCAACTGCTCTGGTTGGCCCGATCTTGTTCCTGGGCCTCATCGTCGCCCACTTGGCCTACCGGGCGACGGGGACGACCCGGCATACATGGACCCTCCCGGTCGCTGCACTGTTCGGCGTTTCCTCCCTCGTAGGCGCGCAGTTTATTCTGGGGCAGATCTTCAGCTACGGCACTACCGTCTCCGTGCTGATTGAATTTTTGGGCGGTATTTTGTTCCTGTTCCTGCTCCTGCGGAAGGAGAAACTCAAGTGATTGAGACTAAGCAACTCAGCAAACGCTACGGCGATTCGCTGGTTCTGGATCACGTCGACCTGCGTATTCCCGAGGGCGGGGTCACCAGTATCATCGGCGCGAATGGAGCAGGAAAATCCACTCTTCTGACTGCCATCGCGCGCCTGATCGACGCCGATGGTGGCACCGCGGAGGTCGCGGGAATGGACGTTTACGCCACGGACACCCGCGAGCTGGCGAAGATACTCGCGGTTTTGCGGCAGGAAAACTACACCTTGAGCCGTATACGTGTGAGGGAGTTGGTGGCTTTCGGCCGCTTCCCGCATTCCCGGGGCCGGTTGACGGCCGAGTGTGAAGAAGCTGTAGATGCGGCGATTGAGACGATGGAGCTCGGGGAAATCGCCGATAAGTTCATCGACGAGTTGTCCGGAGGTCAGCGTCAGCGCGCCTTCGTTGCGATGGTGCTCGCCCAGGACACCGAGTACATCCTGCTGGATGAGCCGCTCAACAACCTCGACATGAAGCACTCGGTGTCGATGATGCGCACGATCAAGGCTGCTGCCCATGAACAGGGACGCACCGTCGTCATCGTCATTCACGACATCAACATGGCCGCTGCGTTCTCCGACCGGCTGGTTGCGATGAAGAACGGCAAGGTTCACACCACGGGGACACCGGAGGAGGTTATGACCGAGGAGACGCTCAGCAGCCTCTATGACTTCCCTGTTCAGGTCGAGCAGATCCATGGTCGCCCGACCGCCATCTACTACTAGAGGCAGATCAGATAGCGAACAACCCCGGCCCTACGGTGACAACCTGCAGGGGCCGGGGTTAAAAAATGTGCAGGCGCGCCTACATCGGGCGCGCCTAGAAAGAGCGTGAGGCGAGGCTAGAAGCGCGGCAGCTGCGAGACGCCCTCGGGTGGAAGGCCAGCGACGTTAGCCAGAACATTCGCAAAAGCCTGAACGTGGCCCTCCAGGTCGACGCCCGTCGCGGTCCAGGATGCTCGCATTTCCAACTGGAAGGCACGCGGTGGGCCACCGATCTCGCCGTAACGCACGGAGGCAGTGGAGGTCACGGTGCCACCGAGGTCGGAATACTCGGCACCAGGGCCACGGAGCTCTTCGGTGAGCCAGTCCCACGCGACCTCGGGAAGCAGCGGGTCGGACGCGACGTCGGCGTCCATGTCGGCCTGGATATAAGCGACCATGCGCATCTTGGCTCCCTGCCACGGCTCCTCGCCGTGCGGGTCGTGGAGAAGAATGAGTCGGCCGAATGCATCCCCGGCAGCCACTGTGCCATCTGGCTCTTCCTGCGAGGCGATGCGGTCGGCCAGGTCCACCTGGCTGATCTCCAGGCCGATCGCGTGGCTCAGTGGCGCGAGGTTACGCGGGGGCCGAATCTCCGCGATGGTGATACCCGAGCGCAGGGGCGCCTCCGACATCGACTTCACGGCGTGCTCGAAATACTCCGGCGTCTGTTCAGGCTCCGCCTCGGGGGCACGGACGCCGAGCGCGGTCGCTCCCGGGCGCTGGTGACTGTCTTTCGCGTTCTTCAGCTCATTCACAATGTCTAAACCTAGCCTTTAAGGTTTTTGATGGGGGGTGCCACGCCGAGGGAAGTCCAAGAAGAGAGCCATCACCACCTGCCGGTTATTTGGGGATAGCTGGCATAATAGAAACCATGACTAATGAGTTGTTGACGCCCGATCTCGCTGCGGCCTCCGCCGCCCGACGCGCCGATGCGGACGCCCCGTATCTGGCAGCGGTGCGTGGCGAGAAGCCATCCCGCCGCCCCGTGTGGATGATGCGCCAGGCAGGCCGCTCTCTGCCGGAATACCGCAAGGTTCGCGAGGGCATTCCGATGTTGGATTCTTGCTTCATACCGGACCTGCTCGCTGAGATCACGATGCAGCCCGTCGTTCGCCACGATGCTGACGCAGCGATTCTTTTCAGCGACATCGTTGTCCCGCTGAAGGCCGCCGGGATGGACGTCGAGATCGTTGCTGGACGCGGTCCAGTCATGGGGGAG
>NZ_JASLIP010000088.1 GCF_030152825.1 Corynebacterium sp. | reverse complement strand
GCAGCGGAGGCACGGGCGGCCTCGAAGCTGGCCCGTGATGCCGAGGACGCCGACCATAGCGCGGCAGGTGCCATCGCTGAGGTGCTCCGATGAGGCAACAGCAGCGCGTGGAGCGCGCCATCAAGCAGCTGGCCAGTTACGGCGTGCCGGTGGGGTCTGCGGAGTCTGCCGCTGGATTCACCCGCGGCCTGGACCCGGATGCTCTGCAGTCCGCCGCCCATCTTCTGTTTAGGACGCCACCGCCGGTGCTCCGGGCGGACCCGAAGGATCTTGAGGGCTGCGGTGGTGTGCAGCTGGCCCAGGCATGCGCCGCGCAGCAGCAGTACGACCAGGGCTTGGTGCAGGTTGCGGAGTCGGGCCGGGGTGCCGCGGATCTTATCGGCAACCTCTGCGAGCACACGGCCGCAGAGGTGGAGCGAATCGTCTCCCGCTTTGAGGACCAGGTGGAGCAGTCCCGCATCGCGCTGCCGGAGTGCCCGCCGGAGCTGCTGAAGGCGATGGGGGATTCCGCCGAGCGCGCCGTGTGCGAGCAACTGGAACGCCGTAACAAGGCGCTCACCGATGCGGCTGATCAGCTGGTCGCGGACTGCGAAGCAGCTGTGGCGGGCAGCGAGGGAGAGGTGCAGCTCAGCACCGCCGATCCGGCGGTGTTGGAGGCAGTGACCGGCCAGGACGTCGGCGGTGGCCACGGTGAGCAATTCGAGCAGGCGGGCGGGGCTGTTCAGGATCTCCCGGAGGGGCACGACGCCACGTCAACGGTCGGCACAGACTCACCGGAACATGATGACCCAGGGGCTGAGGCTGCGCCGGTCGCGGAGACACCGCAGCCTCAGGAAGCCCCGAGCCCTGAGGACGACACAGCAGGTTCAGGCCACGGTGTTTCTGCGAGCCACGGTGAAGGCGGCACCCCGAACGGCAACAGGGAGGGGCAGTCGAGCGACGACGGGCCCGTCGTCGAACTGGAGACCTCCGGTGCGCTGCCACAGGACATCGAACCCGCCGAAGCCACGGCCTGGAGCCCAGATATCTGGCTGGCTGAGGGCGCGGACACCGCCCAGGCAGGGCAGGTGGCCCATGCTTCTGGCGATGGTGCGATTGGTGGAGCGAACGCGGAGCCCGGAAGCTCGCCCGCGGTGAAACCCGCAACCACCGGGATCACCCTGGAACGGACTTATGAGGTGGGGATTGAAAGGAGCGGGCAGTGGTAGACCGCGATAAGTACGAGGCGATCATGGGGGAGTTCCTCGCCCGCATGGATGAGGCTGCGACGGCCTTCGAGGGGGAGATGTCCCAGCATCGGGACACCCTGGAGAAGCTCGTGGAACGCCAAGCCCAGGCGGGGCAGGACGGCAAGAGCGGCCACAAGGGCTTCGATGCCAGCACCGCCGGTGGCAGGGAGGCCGCGGATCGGGGGGCCGGCGCCGCAGGCGGCGACAGCCACGAAACTGCGAGCCACTGGGCGCGGGAGGATCACCCCGGCCCGGGTCTGGCAGAGCCGGACATCAAGCGCGCCGGCTGGTGCGCGCCGAGAAATCTCTTCGACTAGCGACGCGGGGTGGGCCCACCTGCCAACACCGCGCCAAGCGTGGCCATGCTCAGCATGGCCACACCAAGCCGCGTAGGCGAACAGCCCGCTGCCCCAGGCAAACTGTGCAGCAGTTCGTGCCGCTGGTGCAGCCCCGATCTATGCGGGAGATCCTGGTTACAGCTCCGATCTCGATCGCGACGGTGACGGCGTAGCTTGTGAAAACTAGCTAAACGGTAACTGTGAAGGAGAGGGCATTTGCGCGGCGTCACCAAGCGCGTGCCCGTTGGTGTCGCGGCTACCCGGTCGCTGAATGATGAGGTAGGCATCGGCGGCCATAAATTATTGCACTCGCGTACCGTCGAATGTATTGGCAATATTGCACTCGCCGGCGTGCGCCGGAGGCCAGGAGGAAACGCTATGACCAACGATACCGCTGCGCAGACACGGCTTGCCCTGGTGACGGGTGCGACGGGGTACGTCGGCAGTCACCTCGTCACGGAATTGCTGGACCGCGGCTGGCGGGTGCGCACGCTTTCCCGCAGCCGTGACAAGGCGCTGTCGATGCCCTGGGGTGACAAGATCGTGGCTGAGGGTAAGCAGGCCGGCACGGGCGAGGTGGAGGTCTACGAGGGCGATGCAACCGATAGGCGGGATCTGGGAGCCGCGCTTGCGGACGCCACGGCAGCCTGGTACCTCATCCACTCCATGGGGGAGGGCGATGACTTCCGTAAGGAAGAGCGCGAGATGGCACAGCGCTTTGCCGCGGTGGCGGAGGAGCAGGAGATTGGCCGCATCGTGTTCTTGGGTGGGCTGCATCCTTCGGATGAAGAGCTCTCGGAGCACTTGGGCTCCCGTGTGGAGGTAGGCGAGATCTTCTTGGACTCGAATGTCCCGACGGCCGCGCTGCAGGCCGGCGTGGTGCTGGGCCAGGGTTCGATCTCTTTTCAGATGTTGCGTCATCTCTCGGAGCGTCTGCCGGGCGCTATTGGTCCGGATTGGATTCGCCATGAGATTACGCCGATTTCGGTGCGCGATGTGGTCTTCTACCTGGCTAGCGCGGCGGAGCTACCAGCTGATGTGAATCGCACTTTCG
>NZ_JASLIP010000079.1 GCF_030152825.1 Corynebacterium sp. | reverse complement strand
TGGCCCTCGGCGAACCCCTCGGTCACCAGCTCGTGGCCGGCCATCAGCCGGATCGTCGTGGCGAGGTTGGACGGCGCCGCAACCAGCTGGACCAGCGCGGAGACGACGTCGAAGTCGAGCGAGCGGGGATAGACCTGGCCGACGCTGGTCAGCACGTGGTCGAAGCCGAGGTGTCCGGCGACCCGCCGCTCGAGCTCGGCCAGCCCGGCGTCGTCGCCGTCGAGCAGGTCGAGCATGTCCTGGCTGGTGCCCATCGGGCCCTTGATGCCGCGCAGCGGGTAGCGGGCCAGCAGCTCGTCGGCGCGCGCCAGGCCCAGCAGCAGCTCATCGGCCGCGGAGGCGAAGCGCTTGCCCAGGGTGGTGGCCTGCGCTGCAACGTTGTGGGAGCGGCCTGCCATCACGAGACCCTGGTACTCGCCAGCCAGGCGGCCGATCCGGTTCAGGACGGCGATGGCCTTGTCGCGGGCCAGCACGAGGGAGCGGTAGATCTGCAGCTGCTCCACGTTCTCCGTGAGATCGCGGGAGGTCATGCCCTTGTGGATCTCCTCGAAGCCGGCGAGGTCGTTGAACTCCTCGATGCGAGCCTTCACGTCGTGGCGGGTGACCTTCTCCCGCTCGGCGATGGAGTTCAGGTCCACCTGGTCGAGGACCTTCTCATAGGCGGCCGGGGCCTCAGCCGGGATCTCGATGCCGAGGTCCTTCTGGGCCTTCATCACGGAGAGCCAGAGCTGGCGCTCCATCTTGATTTTCTCCTCCGGGGACCACAGATTGGTCATCTCCGGGGAGGCGTAGCGGGTGGCGAGGACGTTGGAAATATTCTTCTTTGCAGCAGTCACGCCCCTCATTATCCCACAGCGGCACGGGGCTGTGCCGCGGGGCTGGTGACCAGCGGTTTCACGGCCATGCCACGGGTTGGCAGCTAGGGCACCAGAAGAGGTTCCGGCCTTCCACCACGCGGTGGCTGATCTCCTCGCCGCAGACGTAGCAGGGCTGCCCGGCGCGCCGGTAGACGTAGACCTCGCCACCGTGGTCGTCCTTGCGGGGAGCCCGGCCCATCGCCTCCGGGGTGTGCTCGGGGCGCACGGTGTCGATCCGCCCGGTGGCCTCACCCTCGGCCATGAGTTCTACGAGGTCCTGCCAAATATTCTCGCGTTCCTCCGCCGCCAGGTCGCAGGCCCGGATGTCCGGGTGGATGCCCAGGCGGAAGAGGGTTTCGGCCCGGTAGATGTTTCCCACCCCGGCGTAGCGGGCCTGGTCCATGAGGATCGAGCCGATGGTGCGCCGGGATCGGGAGAGGAACTCATCGAGTTCCGCCAGCTTCGCAGCGTTCTCCGGGTCCACCTCCGGGTCGGTGGAGCGCAGCGGGTCGGCGCCGAGCTTGGCGACCGCGGCGTCCATCTCCTTGTCGGTGATGAGTCGGCACCACTGGGGGCCGCGCAGGTTCACCTCCACGGCGTTGCCCCAGGTGCACATGTCCTCCCCGCCCTCGGCGTCGATGCGGTGCAGGTGCAGGCGCACCTGGCCGCGGGGCTGGCCGCCGGCGAAGGGCTCGACGGCCATGGTGCCGATCAGCCCCAGGTGGATGTGGATGATGTGATCGGCCCGCCGGTGCGGGTTGCGGGGGTTGCCGAAGCTCAAGAACAGGTGCTTGCCCCAAGCCTCCGCCCGGTCCAGCATGTCGCCGGTCAGGGCGCCGGCCTCCTCGGCGAAGCGCCCCTGCGGGCTGGTTACGCGCAGGGCGTGGCCGGCGAACAGCTGGTTGAGCTGGGTCGCCAGCCGGTGAATCACGTGTCCTTCGGGCATCGGTTTTTAGCCTTTCATTAAGGCTTAGGCCTGCCCCTCGCCCGGGACGGTGATCGTGCCTTCGACGGCGGCCAGGGCGATGTCCTTGCGGAAGTGCCCGCCCGGCAGGTCGATGGTGGCAAGGGTGGCGTAGGCCTTCTCGCGAGCCTCCTCGAGGGTCGCGCCCTCGCCGACCACGTTGAGCACGCGGCCGCCAGAAGCGACGAGCGCACCGTCCTTCTCTGCCACACCAGCGGCGCGGACACCGCGTGCCTCGCTGCCCGCCTCGGCGCCCGTGATGACCGCGCCCTTCTTCGCGGACTCCGGGTAGCCCTCCGCAGCGAGCACGACGGTCAGCGCGTAGCCGTCCTTCCACTGGAGCGGTGGCAGCTCCGCGAGCGTGCCGGTAGCGACAGCGTTCAGCACACCCGCCAGCGGGGTTTCGAGCAGCTGCAGCACCGGCTGAGTTTCCGGATCACCGAAACGGCAGTTGAACTCGATGACCTCAGGGCCATTGGAGGTCCAGGCCAGACCCGCGTAAAGCAAACCGGAGTACGGCACCCCGTCCTCGGCCATCTGCTTGGCCACCGGGATGCAGACCTCGTCGACGATGCGCTGCACGCCGCCCTCCGGCAGCCACGGCAGCGGGGTGTAAGCACCCATGCCGCCGGTGTTCGGGCCGGTATCGCCCTCGCCGACGCGCTTGAAGTCCTGCGCCGGGATCAGCGGGACAACAGTCTCGCCGTCCACCAGGCAGAACAGGGAGACCTCTGGACCGTCCAGGAAGCTCTCCAGCAGCACCGGGTTGCCGGCGGCGTGGACGTCGTCGATGTGGGCGCGGGCGGCAGCAGGGTCGTCGGTGACCACAACGCCCTTACCGGCGGCCAGACCGTCGTCCTTCACGACGAAGCGGGGGCCGAAGCGGTCCAGAGTGGCCTCAATTTCGGCATCCGACGTACCCGGCTGCAGAGACTCCGCCGAGGCGGTGCGGACCCCGGCGCGCGCCATGACATCCTTCGCGAAAGCCTTGGAACCCTCGATCTGGGCCGCGGCCTTGGACGGGCCGAAGACCGCGAAGCCAGCCTCGCGCAGATCGTCGCCCACGCCCGCGACCAGCGGGATCTCCGGGCCGATCACGACCAGATCCACCCCGAGTTCCTGGGCCAGACCCACCGGATTCGAGTCATCCGGGTGGAGCGTGGCGATGGCCTTCATGCCCGGGTTGCCGGGACTGACGTGGACCTCAGAGACGGACTCACCGCGGGACAGGGAATAAGCCAATGCGTGCTCGCGGGCACCGCTGCCAAGTACAAGAATGCGCATAGTGTCCCAGTCTAGCGAGCCAGCCAGACAGCGCGGCGTGACGCTGCCCCAAAGCCGGTGTTCGTCGATGGTTTCGCGGGTAACATCGCGAGGTATGGCTACCGTTTTCACCAAAATCATGAACGGCGAACTTCCAGGTCGCTTCGTCTACCGCGACGCCGAGGTCGCCGCATTCCTCACCATCGAGCCGGTTGCTTACGGCCACGTGCTGGTCGTCCCGACCCAGGAGATCGACCGCTGGACCGACGTGCCGGCGGAGCTGTGGGGCAAGCTCAACGAGGTCGCCCAGGTGATCGGCAAGGCCATCTGCGAGGTCTTCGATGCCCCGCGGTGCGGCTACATGATCGCTGGTTTCGAGGTGCCACACACCCACATTCACTTGTTCCCGGCCTCCGACATGTCCGGCTATAGCTTGCAGAACATCATCCCGATGGACCAGACGGACCCGGAAAAAATGGACGATGCGGCGACGCGGATCCGCGCGGAGCTGCGCAGCCATGGTGTTGCTGGCGTACCGGAGGACGAGGCCTAAAACACCAGCGCTCTAGAACGATATGTCCCCCTCTACGCCCCGGGCCCCAGGCCGCAGCCCCATCCTGCACTCCGGTCTGGGCCAGGAGGCTACCCCGCGACGTTCGCTGCTGGCCCACATCCCGGATCTGGGAGAATGGGATGAATCCCCCACCTCCCGGGTGCTGCCTTCCGAGCCCCGCCCCATCGTGGTGGTCCACGGCACCGTGGGTGGCCGCGGGAACTTCGCGCGCATGGTTCCCTACCTGCGCAGCACCTTCGACGGGCGGGACCGGCGGGTGTTCTCCGTCAGCTATGGGGACAACGGAACCACGCCGCTGGCGCAATCCATCGCCCAAACGCGGGCGCAGATCGCCGCTCTCCAGGAGGCCACCGGTGCGGAGTCCTTCGACCTGGTCGCGCACTCCCAGGGAGGGCTGATCTCCCTGGCCGTGGCGAGCCGCGCCGGCGGGGATGCGATCAACCACATCGTGGGCCTGGGCGCGGACTTCCGCGGCGTGCACATGCCATGGTCCGGGACTACGCGGGAGGCCCTGGTCAACCGGGTGATCAGCACCGTCATGGCGCCCGCTTTCGCGGAGCAGGTCGTGGGCTCCCCCGCACTGGCCGACGCGCTCGCGCCAGCCGGGGAGTGCACCGTGCCGATCACGCAGATCGCCTCCGATTACGACCGCATGGTCCCCCTCAACGCGGCCTTCGCCCTGGGCGATGCTGAACCCACCGGTGGTATCCCGCAGCACCCGGGCCCGCTGCGGCTGGTGCGGGTGCAGGACTTCTACCCGCAGCTGCAGGTGGCGCACAATATGCTGCCCCGCAACCAAAAGGTCAGTCTTCTGGTGAAGTTCGCTCTGGAGAATCCTCCGGCGCCACGGGCAGCTGCACCCTGAACGTGGTGCCCTCCCCCACCGTGGAGTCCACGGTGATCGCCCCGCCGTGCGCCTTGACCAGGGACTGCACGATGGATAGGCCCAGCCCGGAGCCACCCGAGGCGCGGGAGCGGGAGCCGTCCGGACGGTAGAAACGCTCGAAGAGGTGCGGCAGCGCGTCGGCAGGAATGCCCTCACCGTCGTCCTGAACGTCGATGGTGACCAGCTCAGGGCTCGTCTTGAGCAGGCTGATCTTCACGTTGGCGTCCTCGCCCGCGTGCTTCAGCGCGTTCGTGAGCAGGTTGCTGATCACCTGGTGCAGGCGGTTGGAGTCGCCAGTCACGACCGGGATGGAGCCGTAGTGATTCTCGACGCTGATGTTGCGCCCTGGGAAGCCCGCCCGGGCACCGTCGGCGGCGCGCAGCGCCAGCTCCAGCACATCCACCCGCTGGTTTTGCAGCGGGCGGCCCTCATCCATGCGGACCAGAGCCAAAAGGTCCTCCACCAGCAGCCCCATCCGCTCGGCCTCGTCGGAGATTCGGCCGATGACCATGTCCGCATCGTCGGTGGCCCCGGAGCGGTAGAGCTCCGCGTAGCCACGCACGGAGGTCAGCGGGGTGCGCAGCTCGTGGGAGGCGTCCCCGATGAAGCGACGCATCGTGGCCTCGGACTTGCGGGCCTGGCGCTCGGAGGCACCCACCGCGAGGAACGCACCCTGGATCTGCGCGAGCATCCGGTTGAAGGCCTGCGCCAGGCGACCGACCTCGGTATCCGGCTCCCAGTTCGGGACGCGCTGGTCTAGGTGCCCCTGGGAAATCAGGGAGGCGGTCTCCTCCACCTGGTTCAGCGGTCGCAGCGCGCGGCGCACTAGGTACTGGGAGACGATCATGATGGACGCCACCACCAGGAAACCGATGATGATCTGCAGGTACACCAGCCTGCGGATGGTGTGCTCCTCACCCTCCAGGGGCAGGGCGACGATGGTGACGGTGCCGTCCTGGTTCTCGACGGAGGCCGCCCGCCACGGGGCGTGGGACGCGCTACCCGCGCGGGCGGGCACCGTCACGGGCTCCCTCGGCTGCTCCAATCCCCGCAGCTCCGGGGCGGAATCGAAGACCGAGTTCAGCGGTTCGATGGAGATCTCCCCGTCCACCACGCGGACGAAGAAATCCGTGGGCGGACGGTTGGGCTGCGGGATGCTGCTACCGGGCCTGTCCTGGTAGGAGCGTTCGTCGTCGGTGGTCCGGTAGGCCCAGCCATTGATCGCACTGTTGAGCTGGTCGTCCACGCGCGAGACCATGAAGTGCTGCAGCGTGGAGGTCGTCACCGCGCCGGAAAAGGACAGGCCGAGCGCGGCGAGGAAGGTCATGACGACGACGAGGCTGACGCGCAGCGGGAAGTTCGACAGGAAGCGCCCGGGACGCTGGAACTCACCGTGCTCGTCATCTACCGGCCAGCCAGCGGTGCCGGCATCGTCCGCGCCGGGGGAACCAGCGGGGTTCGCTGTACCGGCTGCGGAGACGTCCGAATGCTCAGAGAGGGAAACCATCGACCAGGGAAACCTAGGAGCGTGGCTTACGCAGCACGTAACCCACGCCGCGGACGGTGTGGATCAGGCGGGGCTCCTTCGTGTCGATCTTCCGGCGCAGGTAGGAGACGTAGGACTCGACGACGTTGCCGTCCCCGCCGAAGTCGTAGTTCCACACGTGATCCAGGATCTTGGACTTGGAGAGGACAACTTCTGCGTTGACCATCAGGTAGCGCAGCAGCTGGAACTCCGTCGGGGACAGGTCTACGACCTCCCCGGCCTTGGTGACCTCGTGCATGTCGTCGTCCAGGGTGATGTCCTCGTAGGTGATGAGGCTGGATTCCTCGGAGTCATCCTTTGCCACGCGGCGCAGGATCACACGCAGTCGGGTGATGACCTCCTCCAGAGAGAAGGGCTTGGTGACGTAGTCGTCCGCGCCGATGGTCAGGCCGTGGATGCGGTCCTCCACGCCGTCCTTGGCGGTAAGGAACAGTACCGGGGCGTCGTGGCCGGCCTCGCGGAGCTTGTTGAGCAGGGTGAAGCCGTCCATGCCGGGCATCATGACGTCCAGGATGAAGGCGTCGGGGCGGTAGGTATCCGCGATCTCCAGCGCGGTCTGCCCGTTGTCAGCGGTCTCCACGTCGAAGCCCTGGAACTTCAGGCTGACCTTGATCAGATCGGAGATGTTGTCCTCATCGTCGACGACGAGAACCTTAACGGGCTGCGTGTTTGGGGTAGTCATGGCTCTATCTTCACCGATCTGCTTCCACCGAGACTGGGAGCTTGCTGAATGCTTGCTGTACATATTTTAGCGCTTGACCGCTGGAGAATATTCCCGGCGCGAACGGTGCGGGCACCCGGAAACGTTGAGACGCGTTAGCGGCGGATCCGGGGACTGGCTCGCCCGCTGCCACCCCACGGGCAGCGTTGCCCGCTGAACGCAGCCAGCTAAACGCAGCATTAACAGGCGACTCACCCGGCGCGTTCAGCTTTCTCTCACGTACAAATGGGTTTATTCTGAAACGCATGACTCGTTACACCGGCAAGCACCGCAAGGCGTCCAACACCTCCAAGAAGCAGTTCGCGGGCGCTGCTGCCCTCGCGCTCGGCGCCTCCACCCTCGGCATCGGAGCATCCGTCGCCACCGCCTCCGAGGCCAGCGCTGCCCCGCAGCTCGGCTCCCCCGTGGCAGCCCCCTCCCTGCCGCCGCAGATCGCCCAGCTGCAGGCCGACTTCGACGCCCAGCTGCGCCAGGCTCAGGCCAACGGCGTGACCGCTCTGCTGAACGCCCGCGACGCGCTGGTAGCCCAGGCCAAGAACCTGCCGCCGCAGTTCCGCACCCCGGTGATCCAGGGCATCGATAACTTCGTCAACGCCGTCGCACCGGGTGCCCTGCAGCAGCGCGAGGTGGCCCGTGCACCGAAGCCAGCGCCAAAGAAGCAGGCCCCGAAGAAGCAGGCCCGCCCGGCGTCCAACCCGTGCCCGGCCTCCGCACACGCATGCGTGGACATCAAGGGACAGCGCGCCTGGCTGCAGAAGGGCGGCAAGCGCTCCTACGGCCCGGTCATCGTCTCCACCGGCCGCCCAGGCCAGGAGACCCCGCGTGGCATGTTCACGGTGACCCGCAAGGTCAAGGACGAGATCAGCTACGAGTTCGGTAACGCACCGATGCCGTACGCCGTTTACTTCACGAACAACGGTCACGCCTTCCACCAGGGCACGACCAATGTGCATTCCGCCGGCTGCGTTCGCATGAACGGCGAGGCTGCTCGGACTTTCTTCAACTACCTGCAGCCGGGCGACAAGGTCTACATCTACTAATTCCCGAGCTGTTGAGAGCTCCTTAAATATTTGAGCGCACCGGCGCCGCGCGCGGATCCCCGATCCCGCGGCTCGGCGCCGGTGTTCTATATTTGTGGCATGAGCGAGGATATTCAGGCAGAGTCAGCAGCCGAGCGCCCGTCCACCGGCGCGCTTACTTTTCGCGTCGCGAGCGAGGGCGACCGCGGATTCATCACGGAAATGTTCCGCGAAACTGATACCTGGGGTGATCCTGGAAAGGACGTCTCCGAGCACTTCCAGGACGATCTGGTCCGTTACGTGGACATGTGGACCGCGGAGCAGGGCGGAATCATCGCTGAGTACGAGGGCGCACCCGCGGGCGCTGCGTGGCTGCGTAACTTCACCGAATCCGAGCCCGGCGCGGGCTATATCTCCGATGACATCCCGGAGCTGGCCATCGCGCTCCGCCCGACGATGACCGGCCTTGGGCTGGGCCGCAGGCTACTGGCCGCGACCCTGGATCACGCCCGTGCGAAGGGCTACCACTCCGTCAGCCTGGCGGTGGACTTCGGCAATGACCGCGCCCGCCGCATGTACTCCAAGTTCGGCTTCGTCGACCATGTCGTGGCACCCCACGAGGAGTGCTACGTCATGGTCTACCGCTTCTAGCAGCACCCCAGCCCAGCTGCCCCGCCCCGCTCCCAGTCCGGTCAGTAGACCCGCTGGGCGCGATTCAGCCCCGCGGCAACGCTCCGGGCACCAGGAGACCCCACATCGGACCGGAAACTATTGCCCAGGCGGAATGGGGTGTCCTTACTCATCACGTGATCAACGAAGTGCCAGTCGCAGTGCGTCGCCTCCTGGCCGACCTCCACCGCCATGTAGCCGTGGTGGGTGAAGTTGATCCACTTGAACCACCGGTTAACTCCGGAGAGCAGGTTCTCACCTGTGTAGAGCAACTGCCGGGTGGCGGCGTCGAGGCTGCGGATGACGGCAATTGAGTCAAAGGCCCCGTTCGCCGTCACCGACGGGGTCACAAACTCGGTGGCCACCGCCTTCGTGTTCTGGCCCGTGCGGTAGCCGAAGACATCCCTCGGGATATCGTTCGCCCAGGAGCTGTGGATATCCCCGGTCAGGAAGACCACGTTCTTATCCGGCAGCCCGGCGATCATGTCAATGATCTTCTGTCGCTCCACCATGTAGCCGTCCCATTGGTCAGGGTTCAGCGGGATACCCTGCTCCGGCAAGCCGATCTTCTCCACCAGCCAGGTCTGCAGCCTCGGGTCCAGGGTCGCCGGGAGTGTCATCGGCGCGAACATCACAGAGTTTGCGATGACCTGCCACTTCGCGGTGGAGGACTTGACGGCGTTACCGAACCACTCGAACTGGCTGCGCCCCATCATGGTGCGCCCCTCACGACCAGCGGCGCGAATGAAGTCAGGGTCAGAGTCCAGCAAGTGGTCACCGGACTGGATCAGTTGTGCATCGCGGTAAGAGCGCAGGTCCGGAATGATGATCTCCATCAACGGCCCGTACTGCAGGGTACGGTAAAGGTGCTGGGCGCGCGCATCGGGACGCACCCGCACTGGCATCCACTCGAAGTACGCGCGAGAGGCAGCTGCCTTGAGGGCCTGGTAGTCGTCCCCCTTCTTAAAACTCGTTCCGGTCGCACCCTCGCGCCAGTTGTTATCCGCGAACTCGTGATCATCCCACACGCACACCATTGGCTTGGCGGCGTGCAGGTCGGCGAGGTCGTCGTCCTGGCGGTAGCAGCCCTGGCGAATGCGAAAGTCCGCGAGCGTCTTGGTGACGTGCGCAGGCTCCACGGTGCGAGCCTGCTGGCCGTACATCCCGGTGTAACCGCCCGTCTCGTATTCATAGGTGTAATCCCCCAGATGCAGGACGAACTCCAGGTCGTCGCGTTCGGCCATGTCCCGGTAGCTGCGGAAAAATCCGGCCTCGTAGTTCGAGCAGCTGCACACGCCGAAGCGGATCGCGCTGACATTATCGCCCGAGCCCGGGGCGGTTCGGGTGCGCCCCACCCGGGAGGTCGCCTTCCGATCACCCAGGTCGGCCGTGAAGCGATAAAAGTATGTGGTGGCCGACCCCAGGCCGGTGGCGTCGACCTTGACAGTGTGGTCGAACTCGGCGCTGGCGGTGACCTTCCCGGACGCAGCGACGTCCTTAAATTCGGGGTCGGTGGCGACCTCCCACGTCACGGGAACGTCCGGCCCCTTCCCCGATCCGGGCTGCGCCTCCTTCGTTGGGGTCACGCGGGTCCAGATAATGACGGAGCTGGCGGTCGGGTCCCCGGAGGCCACGGAATGAGCGAAAACCTCGCGGTCCCAGTTCTCCGCGCCCAGCACGGTGCGGGCGGGGGCCGCGTGAACGGCCGGCAGTAGGCTTCCAGCGGCGGCCACCCCACCGGTGGCCGCCATGCTCTGCAGGACGCGGCGACGAGTAAGCGTTGCCATTAGCCAACCACCTCCACGGAGCCGTCCTCGGAAACGGTGACCTTCGTGGCAAGCGCCTTGGCCAGGTTGAGTCGTTGCCAGGAGCCCTCAGCACCCTGCTTATCCAGCGGATAGCCGGCAGGGCCGGCGGTCTGGCGAAGGATCTCGGCGCGCTGCGCGTAGGAGAGGTTCGGGTACTTACCCAGCAGTAAGGCTGGCGCAGCCTGCGGGACCACCATCGGGGCAGACTCGGAGTAGACCGGGGTAAAGCCGTAGTTCATCAGCTCAGTGTAGCGATCCACGGCGGCCGGGTTGTATCCCTTGCCCGCCTCGGCCTGCTTCTGTGCGCAGTTGGCAAGGGTGTCCCCGCAGCGCCACTCGAGCTCGGCGCGGATCTCCTGGGCGGCGGCATCCAGGTTGGCGCGCATGCGGGGGTCATTTAGTCGGTCCGCAGCCGCGGCGGTACCGACCATGCGGCCACCAATGACATCCAGTGGGTAGTGAACGCCCAGAACCACGCGAGAGTAGCCGCCCTCGGCACCGCGGGCGAGCAGCTGTGGGGCGAACTCGGGGAGCATGTAGGACAGCAGTGTGGTGGTCCAGGTGGACTGGTTCGTGTGCCCTGAGGGGAAGGCCTTCGAGGTGCTGTAGAAGTCCTTGCCCGGCAGGTTGTGCTTTGTGATTTGCTCCGGGGCGACGACGAATGGGCGGTCGAAGTTGTAGTACTGCTTCTCGATGAAGGTGGAGGAGGCCACTCCCCCGGCGCGCGCGGTGGCGCCGCCGAAGAGCATCTGGGTCTTGGGAAGACGGTGCTCCTTCAGGGCCTGGCGGAAGTGCTCGCCGAGCTCCTCGCCGAAGGCGTCGGCGAAGATGCGGAGCACGCCCTCCTTGGAGGTCGCGGCATCCTCCTGAGCCTGAGCGATGCGGTCGGCGGGGGCGTTGTTGTTGATCTCGGCGACCTGGTCAAGGTTTGACTTCATGACGTCCGGGTGTTTGGCCCGCAGGTCATTGAAGCCGTCGATGAGGGTGACGTAGTTGCCATAAGGGTGGGAGCTGAGGTCCGACAGGTACCAGCCGTATTCGGAGGCCGGGAAGGCCTGTGGCTGCGGGGCACCGTTGTGGGGAACGGGGTCGTAGAGGCCGGGAAGTTGGACAGATCCGGTGGCGGAGCTTTCCGGCAGCAGGTTGCCGCGCGGTGCGGCGCCGGCCTGGGAGGGGCCGGCCGGGGCGGCGAGCGCCGCGGTGTTGGCTGCCGGGCTCGCGACGATGCCGCCGGCGAGGGTGGCGGCGAGGGCTGCTGCAGCCGCGCGGGCAGCCATCTTATTCGAGCGCGACGGGCGAATTGCGGTCAATTGAGGCATGAAAAGACTTTCACATTACGCGTGGGGTGAATTATTACTTCTGAAGAGAAGGCCGCGCCGGAAAAGTATCTAACGCCA
Source organism: Corynebacterium sp. (assembly GCF_030152825.1). Taxonomy (GTDB): domain Bacteria; phylum Actinomycetota; class Actinomycetes; order Mycobacteriales; family Mycobacteriaceae; genus Corynebacterium. The sequence continues at coordinate 30,189 of NZ_JASLIP010000079.1, read as the reverse complement.
TTTCGCGACGCGAACACACAGCAGAAGAATAGCGCAAAAACAGCCTCGTGCCAGCGGAGATATAAATATCCCCCCATTTGGGCCTAATTAGAGAAACCCTTATCCAACCGCAGTTATATTTCGGGTTAATAGAGGACGAATCTGGAGTTAATTTTTATTTCGTCTGAAAAGTCACTATTCCCGATAATCCCCTCTTGCTCCGTCACCGAATACGCCGACTATCGCCACGATTCATACTCTCCACCCGCACGGCCTCCCGGGCGCACCCCGGAGCAAGAGTCAAGGCATAAAGAAAAGGCCCCAGTTTCCCGGGGCCTTTCACTGAGCCGAAGACGAGACTCGAACTCGCAACCTACGCATTACAAGTGCGTTGCGCTGCCAATTGCGCCACTTCGGCACACCCAACACCCCATACGAGGCATGAGCGCTTAAAGAGTAGCAGCCCACCACGAGAGCCCACGAATTTTAGACCCACCATCACCTCCAGTGCGGGAGGGGGCCTTGTGTACGGTGTGGTTGTGGCAAATTATCTAGCTCGGTTCGCCCGACGCGCCAGCGACATGCTCTTTACCGGCAATCGCGCGACCATCGACGGGATTCGGTTAGCGCCGCCGCCGACGCCGCTGGCCCCGGTGAACCTCACGGACCCGGAGGAAATCCACCGCGTACTGAACCTTGCCGCACGCATCGGGGATCAACTGCTGGCCGCCGGCACAGGCAACTCGGACGCGAAGGCGGAGATCAAGGCGATCGCCGCCGCGTATGGCCTGCACTACACGCACGTGGACATCACGCTGAACACCATCACCGTGTACGCCCACAACGACGAGTCCCGCAGCCCCGTGTCCGCCTTCCGAGTCGTGAAGACCCTGAGCACGAATTTCTCCCGCCTCACGGAGATCGACCGGCTGGTGCGTTCCATCATCGCGGGCGCCACCCCGCTGGATACCGCGGAACAGATTCTCGCCGAGATCGAGCGCAGCCCGCTGCCGTTCCGCACCCGCTGGGCTCTGCTCTCCTGGGGTGGATTCGCTTTCTCCATTGCCCTGCTGCTGGGCGGTGGCTATGCCGTCGCTTTCGTCGCGACGATCACGACCCTGTTCATCATGTTTTCGACGGCGTGGTTGGCGTCGAAGTCGCTGCCGGAGTTCTACCAGAACTTCCTGGGCGGCTTCATCGCGGTCTTGCCCGCCGCGGTGGTCACGCAATTCGCGACGGAGCGTGGCTGGTACTTCCCTCCCTCGCTGGTGGTGGCGTCCTGTATCGTCGCGCAGCTCGCGGGATTGACGCTGGTCCAGGCGCTCCAGGACGCGGTGACGGGGGCTCCGGTCACGGCCTCTGCTCGCTTCTTCGAGACCGTGTTGAATACGGGCGCGATCATCGCGGGCATCGGCGCGGCTCTGCAGTTCGTTCACATGGTGGGCATCGACATGACTCCACTGGACGTGTCCACCACCTCGGGCGTTCTCGGCGGGACGACGGTGCGCGTGCTCTCGGGCGCGGCGGCGACGGTCTTCTTCTGCCTGGCCTGTTTTACCGAGCGGCGCGCGACGGTGGTCGCCGCGGCCACGGCACTGGTCGCCTCCATCGCGCACAACATCGTCCAGGCGCTGGCCGAGAGCTCGACGATGATGCCGGCTGCGGCCGCCGCGATTCTGGTGGGCATGACCGGTGGTCTGCTCTCCCGCCGGTACATGGTGCCGCCGCAGATCACCGCCGCTGCCGGCATTACCCCGTTCCTGCCCGGCCTGGCCCTCTACCGGGGGATGTCCTCGATCCTGCAGGACAAGCTGGTCATCGGTATGTCGAACCTGGCGTTGGCTGCGGCGACGGCAACGACGCTGGCTGCCGGCGTGGTCTTCGGCGAGTGGGTGGCCCGCCGCCTGCGCCGCCCCCGCATCCTGCACCGGGAGTACGGCCTGCGCCGCCCCCGCATCGCGGTGCGCGAGCGCCGTCCGCGCCGCCGGCACGGCAACCATGCGGCACATCCCTTGGACCAGCACCCGATGGACCGCTCGGTGCCGCGGATGAGCCGCAAGCGGGAGGGCACCCGGTCCCTGTGGAGCATCGACTCCCTGCTGCGGACGAGGCAACGCCGCAAGCTCGCGAAGATCCGGGAGAGCGAGAAGCAGGCGCAGCAGCAGGAACAGGCCGACTCCCCGGCTCAGCAGGACCTCACCGGCGACGGCGGTCCAGCTGCGGGCTCCGAACACGGCCGGGACTGATTAGCGTAGAATAGGCCCGTTACCAGGCAACGAGTTTTTGATTCACCGTCAAAGCCCACCGCCAGTTCAAGAGTTTTCGTGAAAGAGGATGCCAGTGCCCCCAAAGGTCACAGACAATCGTCCAGCTAGCGCCGAGTCTCTGCACGCCGTACCGGTGGAAACCGCTCTCGCCGCCCAGCGGATCGTTGCCACCTATGCCGAGGACTTCCTGGACGGCGTGACCCTGATGAGCATGCTCGGCGTCGAGCCGGAGGGCCTGATCCACCGCAAGGTCGTCGAGGAGCTGGAGGCCAACGAGGCCGCGACGAAGAAGGCTAGCCGGAAGACCACGAAGAAGGCTGCGAAAAAGGCGACCAAGAAGGCTGCGAAAAAGGCGACCAAGAAGGCTGCGAAGAAGAGCACCAAGAAGGCCGCTAAGAAGGCGACGAAAAAGGCCACGAAGAAGGCCCAGTAGTCCGCGTACACTTGGTGCCATAACCGGCACTTAGGAAGCGCTTCAGGAGGCACGATGGCCACCGACGGTGGTTCGGATTTTCTTGTTATCGCCAACCGTCTGCCCGTCGACCGGATCGGCGATAAGTGGGTGGCCTCCCCGGGCGGGCTCGTCACGGCGCTCAAGCCAGTACTGCAGCACAATAACGGCGCGTGGATCGGCTGGCCGGGGACGACCAAGAAGGTCAAGGCCAAGGAGATGCCTCCGCGCAAGAAGACCGGCATCGACCTGATCCCGGTGAACCTCTCCGAGGCGGATTACGAGGAGTTCTACGAGGGCTTCTCCAATGCGGGACTGTGGCCGCTGTACCACGACCTGATTGTGCATCCGCGCTATAAGCGCTCCTGGTGGGCGAGCTACCACGCCGTCAACCGCCGCTTTGCGGATAAGGCGATCAAGGAGGCCACGCCCGGCGCGACGGTGTGGGTGCAGGATTATCAGCTGCACCTGGTGCCCGGCATGATCCGCGAGGCGCGCCCGGACCTGAGGATCGGCTTCTTCCTCCACATCCCCTTCCCCGCCCCGGAGTTGTTCCGCCAGCTCCCGTGGCGCCGCGAGGTGCTGGCCGGCACGCTCGGCGCGGACCTCATCGGTTTCCAGACCCAGGACAGCGCCCGGAACTTCCTGCATACGCTCCGCGCACTGGATTTCGACGTTCATTACGACGACCCCACGGACGCCGAGTTCGTCAATGGTGCCCGCCTTCCGGAGGAGAACTCCGTCATCGGCTGGTGCACCACGAATCCCGCGGCGACCAGTGCTGCCGCAGCCGATGCGCAGGCCGAGGTCGATGGGAAGGCTCAGCAGGCCCGAGAGCACGTCACCCGCATCGGGGTGTTCCCGATCTCCCTGGACTCCGCCGCCGTCGAACTACAGGCCCAGCAGCCGGAGACGCTGGCCAAGGCGCAGCACCTGAGCCAACAGCTGGGCTCGCCGAAGGTACTGATGGCCGGGGTGGACCGGCTGGATTATACGAAGGGCATCGTGCAGCGCTTGCTGGCTCTTGAGGAGCTGCTGGACTCCGGTGAGCTGAAGAAGCACGGGCTCAAGGCCAAGGACATCTCCATGGTGCAGGTGGCCACTCCCTCGCGGGAGCGGCTGGAGGACTACCAGGCCACCCGCAAGGACGTGGAGCGCATCGTCTCCCGGATCAACGGCAAGCACGGATCCATGGGCCGGCCGGTGGTCAGCTATGTGCACAGCCACCAGTCCTTCAAGAAGCTGGTGGCACTGTACCTGGCGGCGGACATCATGCTGGTCACCGCGCTGAAGGATGGGATGAACCTGGTGGCCAAGGAGTACGTGGCCTGCCACTCGGATGGCACCGGCGCCCTTGTGCTCTCGGAGTTCACGGGCGCGGCCACTCAGCTAACCAGCGCGTTCATGTGCAATCCTTACGATAAGACGCAGCTTTCGCAGATCATCCTCGCGGCGGCGACGTCCAAGCCTTCGGATCGCCGGGCGCGGATGCGGAAGATGTGGGAGAACGTCCGCGAGTTCGACGTCGACCACTGGGCGGACAGCTTCCTGGCCGAACTGCGCGCGGACGTGGCGTCCCCGGGTGGGGAGGAACGTTGATGGAACTCAGAAACCTGCGCGGAACTCACCGGGGCCGAACTGCGGCCCGGGCGGGTGCCGCCATCCTCGCTGCCGCCGGCCTGCTGGGGCTCAGTGCCTGCGGCGAGTCCGAATCCCCGGTGGGTTGGACGCAGTGGCAGGTCACCCGCATCTACCAGGACCCGGAGACTCCGGCGGATCTGCCGGAGACCCAGGAGGGCCGCGTGTTTCTGGTCATCGGCGAGGACTCCCTGACCGGGGCGAGCGGCTGCCTGAATCTCACGGCCGACGTGCAGTGGCGAGAGCAGGAATCCCAGCTTGAGGTCGGTCAGCTGAGCGTCGAGGAGATCGGCGGCGAGGCCCAGTGCGCGCCGAGCGATGAGCGCAACGCTGAGCGCCTTCGCGACGTCCTAGAGAACCAGACGCTGACCTATACCCGCGACGGTGGGCGCTCGCTGCGGCTGCAGCAATTCCACCCGGACGCCCCGGAGTGGGAGACCCCGAAGGCGCTGAGCATGGTCTCCCGCGCCTAGGCAGTACCCGTCCCCAGGGGCTGCCACGGGCCCCGCGAAGAGAACACTTTAAGGAGCTCGCCAATGCCCGCTAGCCTGCCCCCGAACCCGCAGGATCCCAAAAAGCTGGATCCTAATGCTCTGAGTCCTGACACTCTGGGCCCCGAAACGCTGGGCGCGCAGGACCTCTCCTACCTCGCGGCGTCGGAGAAGCTGCTGCTCGCGGTGGACTTCGACGGCACGCTGGCGGAGTTCTCAGACTCCCCCACCGACGTGCGCGCGGTCCCCGGCGCGCTGGAGGCGCTGCGTGAGCTCGCCGGACTCCCGGGGGTGACGGTACTCATCATCTCCGGCCGCCAGCTGCGCGAGCTCTCCGCGGTCACCGGCCTGCCGGTGCTCGAGAATCCAGGCCCGGATGACATCCGCCTGGTCGGTTCCCATGGCGCGGAGGACTCGCTCTCGGGCAGCGCGGGCACCGTGGACGAGGACGCCGCCGGCAGCGCCGCAGACGGAATCGTGAGCCCCTCCCCCTCGGCTCGGGCGCAGGTGTTGCAGAAGCTGGGCGAGCACGCCGAGCAGATCGCGGCCGAGGACCCCGGCATGTGGGTGGAGTACAAGCCATACTCGGTGGGGCTGCACACCCGGCAGGCCGCCAGCCGCGAGGCCGCGGAGCAGGCGAATCAGCGCTTGGCGGAGTTCGCTGCTACCTGCAGCAACCCGGCGGTTCCGGTGCAGGTCACCTGGGGCCGCGACATCCTGGAACTCAGCGTGGCCACCGCAACCAAGGGCAGCTACGTTGCGGGCCTACGCCCCCGGCTGCCGGAGCACGTGGTCTTCTTCCTGGGCGACGACGTCACCGACGAAACCGTCCTTTCCACCCTCACCCAGCCACGACCAGACGTCGGCGTCCACGTGGGCGGCCGACTCGCGGACACCACCGCGGCGACCCGTAGCCTGGGCAGCCCCTTCGACGTTCGGGACGCGCTCCAGCGGCTCGCAGCGCTGCGTAGGTAGTGCCCGCGGCGCAGTTGCCCGCGGAGCTGGTTTTTTTGGTCCACGGGCGTCCTAAGCCCGGGGTGGGGCGATGGAGGTGCCCTCCAGCACCGTGGTCTCCAGGTAGACCGCCGGCGGGGTCTCCGAGTGCGCCCGCGACGGCGCGGACTTCCGGTTCTTCGCCGCCTTCCGGCGCTCCCGGATCTCCTCTGCGAGGTGCTCACCGCTCAGCCGCCCCTTGGTGCGGGAGGGTTGGCGCACCGTGACCACGCCTGCGGCCTCCGCCTGCGGGATGCCGTCGAAACCGGTCACCGAGAGCTCGCCGGGCACGTCGATGCCCGCCGATTCGGCGTAGCGCAGCAGACCGAGCGCCATCGAGTCGGTCGTGCACACCACGGCGGTGAGATCCGGGTTATTTTTCAGCAGTTCGCGGGCCGCATCCTCGGTGGTTTCGGCGTCGTTGATGTGGCGCTCCACGAGGGGCACGCTGGCGGTGTCGATGCCCGCCTCGGCGAGGATCTCCAGCGCACCGGTCACGCGATCACGCTGCACGTTCATGCGCGCCCCGGCGAGCCGCTCCTGGCTGACGGGCCCGTTGTTGGGCTCCCGATCGAGCCGGATGCACAGAATGCCGATCTTGCGGTGACCTGCGTCGACGAGACGGCGGACGACCGGTTTGATGGCCTCGCGGTCGTCGATACCGACGAAGCGCACCCCCTCCCGGCCGGCGGGCTGGTCGCAGATGACGACCGGACGCCCCCGGCTGATGGCGGCCTCCAGGTAGGGGTCCTCGTCGGCGACGGAGTAGACGATGAAACCGTCGACGGCGGCCTGGTTGATCAGGGCGGTGGCGTCCTTCCCATCGGACTGCACCCCGGCGGGGATGAGCAGCATGGACACTCCCATCTCCCCGCAGGCCTGCGAGACGCCGGACATGAATTCGACGGAGGCCTGGTCGTCGAAGGCGTAGGTCAGCTCCTCGGTGAGGAGGACGCCGACGGCCCCCGTCCGCTGGATGCGCAGGGAGCGCGCGATGGGGTCGGGCCCCGGGTAGCCCATCTTCTCCGCGGTCTGCAGGATCTTGGTGCGCAGTTCCTCGGAGAGCTGCCCGGGCCGGTTATAGGCGTTGGAGACGGTGGTTCGGGATACGCCCAACTCGGCGGCGATGGAGGCGAGGGTGCCTCGGCGGGCGGGTTGATTCATGACTCTTACCGTAGGCGGTTGGCCAAAAAATTGCTGGGCGGAGGGGTGCTGCACTACATTGCTTATTGCAACCAGTTCCCATTACCAACAACCGTGAGAAGTTTTTATGAACTTTAGTGCAACCACCCGCAAGCGTGGCGCCGCCATCTTCGGCGCCCTCACCCTCACCACAGGCCTCGCCGCCTGCGCCGAGGGCGGCTCGCAGGACAACCCGGCCGAGAACACGGAGTTCAAGGTCGTCGCCTCCACCCCAGTCTGGGGAGACATCGCCAAGGCGGTCATCGAGAGCGTCGACGGCGCGGAGAAGACCTTCTCCGTCGAGACCATCATGGAAAACAAGGACGACGACCCGCACGGCTACGAGGCTACCGCCGCCGACATCGCGAAGGCGAAGAGCGCGGACCTCATCGCCGCCAATGGTGCGGGCTACGACAACTGGCTCACCGATAATGCGGACGATGCCCCGATCGTTTCCGCTCTCCCGCTGGCCGCGGCCCACACGCACGACCACGGCGAGGACGACCACGGCCGCGACCACGATCATGAGGGCCACGATCACGAGCATGATCATGAGGGGCACGATCACGGCGATGACGAGCACGCCCACGACCGCGGCAGCGGCCAGAACCCGCACGCCTGGCTGGACATGGACATCGTCAACGCCTTCGCCGATAACCTCGCAGCCCAGCTCCACGAGCTCGACGAGGACTTCACCGCCGAGCTGGACGAGGACGCCGAGATCAAGGAGAAGACCGCGTCCTACACCGAGCGCATGAAGAAGTTGCCGGCCAAGAAGGTCATGCTGACCGAGTCCGTCGCCGAGGCCATCGTCGAGGACTCCAGCCTCGGAAACATCACCCCAGAGTCCTTCGCCAAGGCCGTAGCCCGCGAGGCAGAGCCCTCCGCAGCAGACCTCGCCGCCGCGAAGAAGCTGATCACGGACGGCAAGCTGGACGTCCTGATCACCAACGAGCAGGCCCAGACCCCGGCCACCGAAGAACTGACGAAGGCCGCGAAGGATAAGAACGTTGCTACTGTAAACGTGAACGAAACCCCGGACCGGGGCACCACGTACTTCGACTACGTGGATGACATCCTCAAGCAGCTAGAGAACGCATGAGATTAGCGTTTCACAACGCCGCGATTGAACCCCTGTGGCGCGACCTCAATCTCGAGGTCGCCCCGGGGGAATTTCTCGCTATTTTGGGATCAAACGGGGTGGGCAAGTCCACCCTCTTCCAGACAGTCCTGGGGCAGCGCGCACTGACCCGCGGCACCGTCGAGGTAGCGGGCAGGATCGGCTACATCCCGCAGCAGCGGATGTTCCCCGCGAACCTGCCGATCAGGGCGCGCGACCTCGTGGGGCTTTCCACGGCCCACGGCGTGTTCCGCAACCGCCGCCCCCGCCGTGAGCAGGTCGACGCCGCGCTCGCCGAGGTGGGCGCGGCCGGGCTCGCGAACCGCCGCGTCGGGGAGATGTCCGGTGGCCAGCAGCAGCTGATCCGCCAGGCCCAGGCGCTCGCAGGGGACCCGGAGATCCTGCTGTGCGACGAGCCGCTGCTCTCCATGGACCTGCGCGCCCAGCGGGCCACCGTCGAGCTGCTGGAGCGCCAGCGGCGGGAACGCAATACAGCGGTGCTGTTCATCACGCACAACATCAACCCGATCCTCGAGGTCACCGACCGGGTTCTCTACATCACCCCGCACGGGCACCGGCAGGGCACGGTCGCGGAGGTCATGAACACCGAGACCCTCTCGGAGCTGTACCAAACCGAGGTGAAGGTCATCGAGGTAGATGGGAAGGTGATCGTTCTATGAGCGAGTTTCACACCGGCCAGTGGTGGGCGGACACCCTCGCCCTGCTGAACGTGGATTTCGTGCAGCAGTCCATCCTCGCGGCCCTGTTGCTGGGGGTGCTCTCCGGGGCGATCGCGCCGATCATCGTGATGCGCAACATGAGCTTCGCGGCACACAGCACCGGCGAGCTCGCGCTGATGGGCGCGGCCGCCGCCCTGCTCTTCGGCTTCAGCGTCTCCTGGGGCGCGCTCCTCGGCGCGGTCTGCGCGGCGGTGATTTTGGGGGTGGTGGGAGCCCGGGAGCAGGACTCCATCGTCGCCGTGGTCTTGAGCTTCGGCATGGGCCTTTCCGTGCTGTTTATCTACCTCTACCCGGGGCGCTCGTCGACCGCCTTTAGCCTGCTCACCGGGCAGATCGTGGGCGTGAGCTCGTCGAATATGAAGATGCTTGCGATCATGACGGTGATCGTGGTCGCGGTCATCGCCCTGCTGTGGCGACCCCTGCTCTTCGCCACCGCCGACCCGACGATGGCGGCGGCCAGCGGGGTGAAGGTGCGGTTGCTCTCCGTCCTCTTCGCCGCCGTGTTGGGCGCGGTGGCCAGCCAGGGTGTGCAGATCGTGGGCGCCCTGCTGCTGCTCGCCCTACTCATCACCCCGGGCGCGGCAGCGGTGAAGGTCACCGCCAATCCCCTGGTCGCCGTGGTCCTTTCCGCGGTGTTCTCGGTGACGGCCGCAGTGGGTGGCCTGGTGCTCTCCCTGGCTCCCGGCCTGCCGGTCTCCGTCTTCGTGACGACGCTGAGCTTCCTGATCTACCTGGTCTGCTGGTTCATCGAGTGGCTGCGGGGTCGCCGGATGGACGCCGACGAGGTGCGCGCCGCCTCTTATGCTGCGGGCCAGGGCTTAAGCGGGGTCGCCGGCCGTGCCGGCCAGTCGGGCGCGGCGGGCCTGAGCTCTCAGCCGGGTGCCGATAGTTCCGTGCCGCTGTGCGAGGCTGACTCCTGCGCTAACTCGGAGAACCACCACTAGACCCTCTTAACGGGCCACCCCTCCCGCTGAATCTCATAAATAGGCCGAGCTAGCGAGTGCTAGCGCGGCCTTTCGCTGTTGCCTGGCTCTACTTCTTCGCCACGCGACGCTGGCGGGCGAACTCGCTCAGCACCACGCCCGCAGCCACGGAGGCGTTGAGGGACTCGACCTTGTCGGCCATCGGGATCGAGAGGATCGTATCCGCGGTCTCCCCGACCAGGCGGGACAGCCCCTTGCCCTCGCTGCCGACGACGACCACCGTCGGCGTCGTGCCGTCGTAGGTATCCAGCGTGTGCTCCCCACCGGCGTCGAGACCGACGACCTGGTATCCGTTCTGCTGGAACTGCTTCAGCGCGCGCACCATGTTCGTTGCCTTCGCGACCGGCAGGCGCGCCGCCGTCCCCGCGGAGGTCCGCCAGGTCACGGCGGTGACAGACGCGCTGCGGCGCTCCGGGATCACCACGCCGTGGCCACCGAAGGCCGCCACGGAGCGGATCACCGCACCCAGGTTGCGCGGGTCGGTGATGTTATCCAGCGCCACGACCAGGCCGGGGGTCGCGGAGTCCGCGGCGCGCTCGATGAGGTCGTGCACATCCGCGTACTTATACGGCGGGATCTGCAGGCCAATGCCCTGGTGCAGCCCGTTGCCGGTCATGCGGTCCAGCTCCTGGCGGCTGACCTCCAGGACCGAGATGCCGCGGCTGGAGCAGATGTGGACGGCCTCGGAGAGGCGGTCGTCGTTGCCGGTGCCCTCCGCGACGTACAGGGCGGACGCCGGGACGTTGGCGTGCAGGCACTCCACCACGGGGTTGCGGCCGACGACCAGCTCGTTGCCACCGAAGGCATCGCGGCGGTCGTGCGCTCCGGATGCCCGGCGCTGCGCGGCCTTCTTGCGCTTGTGCGCCTGGTGGTAGACGCGGTCCTCCGCCTTCGGGGTCGGCCCCTTACCACGCAGGCCGCGGCGCTTCTCCCCGGCCGAACCCTTCGACGGGCCCTTCTTGTTCTTGCGTGCGCCGCCGTGGCGTCGCGAGTTGCCAGCCATCGTGCTCCCTAGTTTTGCGTGAATTATCGAGCACCAAGTCTATCGCCCCAGCGCCGATTCACACTATTGCTCGACCGTTGCGTCGCCGCTGTGGCTAGCTTGCGAAGGTGACTGGGATGTCCGCGACGTCCTCGAAGCCCTCGGTGTGGTCACCGAAAATCTTCAGAACGCATTCCTGCGTGGCGCAGTCGACGGCCTGACCCTTCTGCTTTGCGGTCAGCTCGAATTCAGTCTCGCCTGCCGGGGAGAGGCTCGCGGTGCCACCATCCTTCTGGGTGATCCACTGCTGGGTTCCGGCCTCGCCACGCTCGCCGGTGCAGTCTGGCATCGGCTTACCAGGGGTGCTTTCCGCAGCGCAGATGGCGCCGTAGTAGCCCGCCTCTGGGTCCAGGCCGGTGGCCTTGACGGAGATCTTCTGCCCATCTGCGAGGTTTTCAGCTGGGTCTGCGGTGATCTTCACATCGCCGTCGCCTGCAGCCTCTGCGTCATCGCTGGACTCGGTAGCAGACGTGCTCGGAGCCCCGCTCGCTGCCTCGCTGGCTGGCGCTTCTGTCGTGGAGCTGGCCGATGCCTGCTCCTCTGATCCATCGTCTGAGCAGGCTGCGAGCAGGGGCAGGCTCAGTGCCATGAGTGCGGCGATAGCGGTTGTTGCTCGGGGGCGTGCGGTGCGGATTGTCTTCATTCTGGAACCTCTTCCTGGGATATAGCTAGGTTATGCTAGCCTCACCGAGGTTAACCTAACCTATGTTCTTATAGTCAAGAACCCCTAAGGACACTCACCATGCGGACACCCCAACGGCGCGCACTTCTGCCGCTTTCCCTCGTGGCAGCGCTTGCCCTGAGCAGCTGCGGGGCACCAAATTCGGGACCTACCCCCGAGGCCGAACAGTCACAGGCAGCCCCGGCAGAAAAGACAGCAACTACTCGCCACGCCGAGGGTTCACACGTCCCTACCGGCCACGTCTCTGCGCACCTCCCCAGCCGCGACCCCGACGTCCTCGTCGACCGGAAAATGGTGGAGCATTCCCCGGCCCGCGACGCCCGCATCCTCACGCTGGACCGCGCCGGCGCGCTATCCCGGACGGTATGGGCGCTGGGCATGGGTGAAAACCTCATCGGGCGAGACACCGCATCTGATTTCCCCGGGGTCAAAGACCTCCCCCTGGTCACCCCCGGCGGCCACTCGATCAACGCCGAAACGGTGCTGAGCCTGCGCCCCGACATCGTCCTCACCGATGGTTCGATCGGCCCGAGCCGGGTCATGAAGAAGCTGCGGGCAACCGGGGTGAAGGTCATCGACATCACGGCGGAGCGCACCCCGGAGACCATCGGCACCCTCATCGAGGAAGTCGCCGCCGGGATCGGCCTGGAGCAAGCAGCGGAGCAGGTCACAGACCAGATCAACGAAAAGCTCGACGGGGCCACCGCATCCGCAAAGTCCCGCGCAGATGGCCGCGGAATGATGATTCTCTACGTGCGAGGTACCGGTGTGGCGATGATCGCCGGGCCGGAATCCGGTGGCCGGAGCGTCATCCAACGGCTCGGCGGTACGGACGCCGGCGAGAAGCTGGGCATCAACGGCAGCTTCACCCCGCTGACCCCCGAAGCGCTCATCGAGGCCGCCCCAGACACGCTCATCATCATGAGCAGTGGCTTGGAATCGGTCGGCGGGGTCGATGGCCTGCTGGAGGTTCCGGGCGTATCGCAGACCCCAGCGGGAAAGAACCGTTCCGTGCTCGATGTTCCCGATTCCGAACTACTCTCCTTCGGGCCGAACACCCCGGTTGTCATCGACGCGATGGCGGAGGCGCTTTATGGCGACTAGCTTGCTCAAAAAGCAATCGAAAGACCGCCGATCCGCTGCGGCCAAGGGCGGCCAACCCACCGGGCTCGTCTTCCAACGCGACCCGCGGCGGGCCATCCGGAGCCGATGGAACCGCCTGCGTGCCGCCAAAACCCCAGCGGTGATCACCGCCCTCGCGGTTGGGCTGGTTGCGGCCATCCTGTGGTCCGTCGCGGTCGGCCAATTCGGGGCCAGCGCTGGGCAGTCCCTCCGCTCCCTTGCGCACATCGTCACCGGCTTTGGGGAAGCAACATCCCTTGATGTGGTGCTGTGGGAGGTCCGCCTGCCCCGGGTATCCCTAGCCGCCATCGTCGGTGCGGGGCTAGCGATCTCCGGGTTGGCGCTGCAGGCCGTGTTCTCCAACCCGCTGGCCGAACCCGGATTGATCGGTGTTTCCTCTGGTGCCGCCGTCGGGGCGTCGCTGGCCACCGTGCTCAGCACAGCGAGCGCTGCCGGCGCTCTTGGGTTGAGCAGCGCAGGGCTGGCGGCGATCCTGGCTTCGAACTGGACCATCGCCGTCGCAGCCTTCGTCGGCGGAATCGCGGCCACCGCCGTCGTCGCAGCCAGCGCGCGTGGAAGCCGGGATATTGCGCGCATCATCCTCGTCGGCGTGGCCGTCAACGCCGTCTGTGGAGGCATCGTCGCTTTCCTGACCTACATCGCCAGCACCACGGCGCGGGATCGCATCGTCTTCTGGCAGATGGGCAGCTTCGCGAGCGCCGACTGGTCCCAGGTGGGGATCATCCTGGTGCTCACCACCCCAGCCGCCGCCCTGCTCTGGGCGCTGGCCCCCAAGCTCGACACCCTGAGCCTGGGGGAATCCCAGGCCCAGCACCTCGGAATCAACGTGGTCGCGCTCCGCCGCGTGGTCATCGCTATCGCAGCGCTTGTCGTGGCTGCAGGTGTGGCATTCTCCGGGATCATCGTGTTCATCGGGCTCGTGGTTCCGCATGCCCTGCGGCTACTCATCGGCCCCGGCCACCGCGCACTCGTTCCCGCGTGTTTCCTCGGCGGCGCGCTCGCGGCCACACTGGCGGATCTCGCTGCCCGCGCCCTCATCACCGGCACCGATCTGCCGCTGGGCATGCTGACTTCCATCGTGGGCGGCCCGATCTTCTTCTGGCTGCTGATTCGTTCCGATAGGTCGGTGAAGCACTAATGAGCATCACAGTAGAAAATCTGCATTTCAGCGTCGACGAGCACGAACTGTTGGACGCCGTCAGCTTCACCGCTGCCGCCGGCCAGGTCACCGCGTTGGTCGGGCCGAACGGTGCCGGAAAGTCCACCTTGCTCGCCGCGATCGCCGGCGACCTCGATATCGACTCCGGGCAGATCCTCATCTCGGGCGAGGACGTCAGCCAACTGAACAGCAAGCAGCTCGCGCGTCGGCGAGCGGTGCTCACCCAGCACCACCCCATCGGTGTGCCCTTCACGGCGGAGGAAGTCCTCGACTTCGGCCGGCACCCCTGGTCCACGCCGGATCCACAGCTTCGCCAGGAGGTCATCGCCACCTGCGAGATCGAGCATCTCCTCCCCCGGGCAGTCCCCACACTTTCCGGCGGCGAGCGCGCCCGAGTGCACTGCGCCCGGGTATTCTACCAGGACACTCCCGTGGTCCTGCTGGATGAGCCCACTGCGGCTTTGGACCTGGCGCACGCCGAGGACGTCCTCAAAGCGATGCGCCGCCTCGCCGACGAGGGAAAGACGGTCGTGGTGGTTCTCCATGACCTCGCAGCCGCGGCGGCCTACGCCGACCACATCGTGGTTCTCAGCAGTGGCTGTGTGATCGCCCAAGGCACCCCCACGGAGGTGCTCAGCTCGGGGCTCATCAGCGCCATTTACGACGCCGATGTGGAAATACTCCAAGACTCGGCGGGCAACCCGGTTGCGCTCCCCCGGCGCAGAACAAACCCCAGTTCACTCAAGAATCTTTAATCCCGTTACGGAAGGAAAACCATGACTACCGCCACTCAGAACACCTTCTACGCCGAAGGCCAACTCTCCGCCCTACTCAAGAGCGAAACCGCCCAGGCGCACCACGACGCTGAAAACTCGGTGTTCATGACCCAGCTGCTCGACGGGAAGCTGGATATCAACGCGGTTGCTGCCCTGACCGGCCAGCTCTACTTCGTCTACGAGGCCCTCGAGTCCGCGGTCCGGGCGAACCAGGACACAGCGGAGCTGGCGTCGATCTACGACCCGCGCCTGGAGCGGCTTTCTGCGCTGGAGTCCGACCTGGAGCAGCTTTACGGCGGCCAGTGGCGCGAGCACATTGCACCGCTGCCAGCGACCCAGAACTATGTCGAGGCCCTGCGGCAGATCGGCGCGGGGCAGGACGGCGCGGCAGCGCTGGCCCACCACTATGTCCGTTACCTGGGTGATATGTCGGGCGGTCAGGTCATCGCCCGCATGTTTGAGAAGTACTACGGCCTGGATGAGCGCAGCACGTCCTTCTATGATTTCGACGCCATCGGCCGGATCAAGCCCTACCGCGACCGCTACCGCATCACGCTCAACCAGCTCGAGCTCAGTGCCGAGGCCAAGGAAAAGATCATCGACTGCGCCAGCGCGGCCTTCGCTATGAACCAGGCAGTGTTCCAGTCCCTGGCCGAACAGCACGTCCGTTAAACCGCCCACCCCAGCCGGGGTGCCGCCGCCACGGGCGTGCCTCGGCGCAGAGGCGCTACTCCTTCAGGCTCCACTGGGCCCCATCAGGGGTATCGGTGACCTCGATACCGGCTGCCGTGAGCCGGTCGCGGACCTCATCCGCCACCGCCCAGTTCTTCTCCGCGCGAGCCTCCGCCCGGCGCTGCAGATCGTCCTGCACCAGGGAATCCAGGGCGGTCATCGCCGCCGAGGAACCCTGCCCGGCCATCGTCTGCTCCAGCCAGTGCTCGTCGAACGGGTCCACACCCAGGACGCCCATCATCGCCCGGATCTGCCCGGCGACCCGCATGACCGTCTCGGTGTCCTTAACCTCGAGGGCCTTATTTCCCTCGCGGACCGTGTCGTGGATGACGGCCAGGGCCTGCGGCACCGCGAGGTCATCGTTCATCTTCTCCGCGAAGGCTTCCGGCCACTGCCCCACGGCCACCAGCTGCTCCGGGCCGCGGGCAGCCTGCTCATCGGCCGCGTCGTCCTCAATGGCAGCGAGGTAGGCGGCCGCGCGCAGCAGGAACTTCTCAATCCTGCGGTAACCGGCGGCGGCCTCGGCCACCGCGGACTCGGAGTACTCCAGCATGGAGCGGTAGTGCCCGCTGCCCAGGTAGTAGCGCAGCTCCACCGGGCGGACCTTCTCCAGGATGTTCGGCACGCTCAGTACGTTGCCGAGCGACTTGGACATCTTCTCCCCACTCATGGTCACCCAGCCGTTGTGCATCCAGTACTGGGCGAAGCCATCGCCGGCGGCCGTGGCCTGAGCGGCCTCATTCTCGTGGTGCGGGAATTGCAGGTCCAGCCCGCCGGCGTGGATGTCGAACTCCCCGCCCAGGTAGTTCGTTGCCATCGCGGAGCACTCGATGTGCCAGCCCGGGCGTCCCCGGCCCCACGGCGTATCCCACGCGGGCTCGCCCGGCTTGGCGGCCTTCCACATCGTGAAGTCGCGGGGATCCTTCTTGCCCGTGCCCGCGGACTCGCCCTGGTCCAGCTCGTCGAGCTTCTGACCGGACAGGAAGCCGTAGTTCTCGATCGAGGCGGGCTGGGCGTAGACGTTGCCGTCGGCGGCGTAGCCGTGGCCGTTATCGATGATGCGCTGCATGTACTCGATCATCTGCGGGACGTGCCCGGTCGCCCGCGGCTCCACGGACGGCGGCAGCACGCCCAGCTGGTCATAAGCCCAGGTGAAGGCCCGCTCGTGGGTGGCTGCCCACTCCCACCAAGGGCGGTTGTTCTCCGCGGCCTTGGTGAGGATCTTGTCGTCGATGTCGGTGACGTTACGGACGAACGCGACGTCGTAGCCCTGGGCGAGCAACCAGCGGCGCAGGACATCGAAGGCCACACCGGAACGCACGTGCCCGATGTGCGGGATGGACTGCACGGTGGCGCCACACAGGTAGATGGAAACCTTGCCTTCGCGCAGCGGGGTGAACTCGCGGACCTTGCGGCTCGCGGTGTCGTAAATGCGCAGCTGGAGCGGCATCGGCTCCGAAGCGTCGGTGGGCAAAGAATCAACCATGGTTGGCCGCCTTCTTTTCTCTCGCAGGTTCTATTCTGGCGGGCCAGGGCGGATGCGCCCCGCGCCCCTCGTCACCGCAATTGTACTTCGGTGGCCGGTGGCTGCCGAGGGGAAGGCTATCCTCGGTAGGCAGTCACTAAAAGACCTGCCCGAGGAGGATCATGGCCCACCGCCTAGCAACCATCGAAACCGCCGGCCACCTGCGCACCATCCGCGTCGAGAGCTTCGACGGCACGCACGGCACCGGGACCGTCCTGGCCGACGGGGATCTCGGGGGTTTTCTTCAGGACGTCACCCTCTCGGCCTCCGCGGACGCCGAGGAGAGCATTGAGTTTTCGGCCCGTCAGTTGGCTCCGGTGATCCCGAACCCGCGGAAGGTGCTGTGCACCGGGTTGAACTTCCGGGAGCACATCGTAGAGATGGGGCATCCGGTGCCGGACCACCCCACGCTGTTCGCGAAGTTCGCCACGGCGCTGACCACGCCTTATGGGAACGTGCGGGTGCCACGTGCGATGGCGCAGAAGCTGGATTATGAGGGCGAGCTGGCGATCGTGATGGGCCACGGTGGCCAGATCGCGGGGTATGCGGTGATGAATGACTTCTCCCAGCGGGATTGGCAGTACCGCACCCAGCAGTGGCTGCAGGGTAAGAATCTGGACGAGTCCAGCGCGCTTGGGCCGTGGCTGACGATGGCCACGGATGAAAAGGGCCAGCCCTTCGACCCGGTGGCGGAAGGGGCGATGCTGCGGACCTGGGTGAATGGGGAGCTGCGCCAGGAGCACAGCCTCGCCGACCTGGTGTTCAAGCCGCAGGAGCTGGTGGAGTACGTGGAGAACTTCGCCACACTGGAGGCTGGCGACGTCATCGCTCTCGGCACGCCGGCGGGTGTTGGCCACGGGATGACACCGCCTCGCTACCTGGGGCACGGGGACACCGTCGAGGTTGAGATTGAGGGCCTGGGCCGGATCTCCAGCACCATCGACGTGCGCTAGCTCTTAGGCCTCGGCCTGCCACACAACCGCGGTAGCGAGAGCAGCCACACCCTCCCCGCGGCCGGTAAAGCCCATCTTGTCGGTGGTCGTCGCAGAAACGGACACCGGCGCCCCGACGAGCTCGGTAAGGCGGCTCTCGGCTTCCTCCCGGCGCGGCCCCATCTTCGGCCTGTTGCCGATCATCTGGGCGGCGACGTTGCCGATCGTGAAGCCGTTCTCTGCCAGCAGCTGGCGGCACTCTATGATGAGCCGCTCCCCCGAGACCCCGTCATACTCCTTTTGCCCCACTCCAACGAAGCTGCCCAGGTCCCCCAGTCCGGAGGCGCTCAGCAGGGCGTCGACGATGACGTGGCTGACCACGTCGCCGTCGGAGTGTCCCTCGCAGCCATCAGCGTCCTCGAAGAACAGCCCGGCCATCCAGCAGGGCTTGCCGGGCTCGACCTGGTGGGCGTCGGAGGCGATACCGACGCGGGGGATAATCGGCTGGGTCATGGGTGCTCTTTCCTTCCTTGGTCGACCATCATCGGTCGATCATCATCGCTCAACCATCATTTCAGCGATGGCGAAGTCCCGAGGGGTGGTGATTTTCATCGCCCGGTCGTCGCCGGCGGTGATTGCTACCGGATAGTCGGCGAGCTCCATGATGGAGGCATCGTCCGTGGCCAGCCGGGCGTGCCCCCGGCCGAGCTCCAGGCCGGCCTGGTACTTCCGGTTAGCGTCCATCAACGCGGAGAAGAGGAAGCCCTGCGGGGTCTGCACCGCCACCAGACCATCGCGGGCCGGGGTGCCCGTGACCATCCCGTCCTCGACGGTCTTGATCGTGTCCGTCACCGGCAGGGTGGGAACCACGCCTGCCGCGGTGCCCGCCTCCCCGTGGGCGCGAACCTGCTCGACGACCTGGGCGATCATCGCGGGCGGGGTGAGGCAGCGGGCGGCATCGTGCACCAGCACAATCGCCTCATCCACCTGCGCGCACTCCACGCAGTCCACGGGCGATCCGAGCTCGCCCTCCACGAGCTGTAGGCCGGCAAAAACGCTATCGGAGCGCTCGGAGCCCCCGGTGCCGGTGCTCACGCGCATTCCCGCCCATGCGGCCTGGTTGGCGGGGTCGTCGAGGATCTCCGCCATGCGCCCCTGCAAATCCGGGCTGATCATCACGAAGGTTCGCCCCACTACCCCGGAGCTGGCCAGCCCGTCCAGGGCTCGCTCCACGAGGGTGCGCCCCGCCAGCTCCACGAAGGCCTTGGGCTGATCGGCCCCCAACCGGGTTCCGCTGCCCGCCGCCGCGATAACGGCCACCACGGGCAGCGCTGCAGTATCAGTCTTGGAAAACACGTCTCACCCGGCGCTCTCTACTCGGCAGACCACCCCGCAAGGAGGCGGCTGGCAACCGTGGCTGTTACTTGTTGAGCTCGTCGTCGAGGTCGATGGCGCCGTCCCCCTCGGTATCCGCCGCACGGGCGGCAGCCGCCTGCTCGCGGTGGCGCTCGATGGTCTCGTGCATCTCGGCTAGCAGCGCGTCGGCCTTCTTATCGTCGACGCCCTCGGCCAGCGCGAGCTCGCCCACCAGGATCTGGCGGGCCTTGGCCAGCATGCGCTTCTCACCGGCGGACAGGCCACGGTCCTGGTCGCGGCGCCACAGGTCGCGAATCACCTCGGCGACCTTGTTCTGGTCACCGGAGGTCAGGCGCTCCTGATTCGCCTTGTAGCGGCGCGACCAGTTGCCCGCCTCCTCGACATCCGTCTCGCGCAGCACGGAGAAGACCTTGCGCAGACCCTCCTCACCGACGACGTCGCGCACGCCCACCTTCTCAGCGTTCGCGGCCGGGACGCGGACGGACAGGTCGCCCTGGTAGAGGCGCAGCACGAGGTAGTCCACCGTCTCACCCTTGAACTCGCGCTGCTCGATCCCCTCGATCTGAGCTGCGCCGTGGTGTGGGTATACGACCGTGTCGCCGACCTTGAAATCCATCCGTGACCTTCCTATTTACGCCCTCGTTGCGCTTTAAAAACCGTGTTCGAGCATACCCGATCGGCCCGCTGCCTGCAGAAAGACCCGGTCCCGCCGAAAAGCCGCAACGCTTTGGCCAGCGCGCACCGACGCTGGCGGGCGACGCCCCCAAACAATAGGGGTAACAACGGGGTGGAAATAGGGGAAAACAGTGCCTGAACTAGGAATCTGCCCACCCAAGGGGCTATTCTGTGAAGCAGCTATTAGTTTCCGGCCAATTTGCGCCGGGTACGATGACCACAACTGTTGAAAGGCCTTAACCGGCCTAGGCCTAGCCTCACAATGGAGGATCAGAACGTGAAGTCTCAGAAGTCGACCGTTGTCCGCGGTGCCCTCGCCATCGTTGCTGCAGGTGCCGCCCTGGGCATGACCGCTTGCTCCGCTGGTCAGATCACCCAGACCGCAGAGCAGGCACCGGCCGTGAACGGCCTGCACGCCAAGGAGGGCAACGTGGACGTCGCGGACGTCTCCGTGGTTCTGGGTGCCGACGGCAAGCCGTCTCTGAAGTTCACCGCTTCCAATGCGGAGGACAACGGCACGGACGTCAAGCTGGTCTCCGCTTCCGTGGACGGCCAGGCTGCAAACCTGAACGAGACCATCAAGCCGGGCTGCAACCTCGTCGTGGACCGCAAGGATGCCCTGGAGGACCTGCAGAAGGGGGCTAAGGATCAGAAGTGCCTCAGCTACGCCGCTGGTGACGTTTCCGGCGTGAAGGACCTCTACGTCGGCGGCCAGAAGCCGGTGGAGATCAAGTTCGACGGCGCTGAGTTCTCCCTGAACGCACCGGTCGTCGCTTACACCCCGGAGGCTGGCGCCTTCGACCGCGACAAGGACGGCCAGCCGACCGACAAGTAGTCGCTACTCGGCTTTAGGCCTGCCGCCGCTCCCCTTCGTGGGGCGGCGGTTTTTGTTTTCTGCGGGCGCTGACCTGGGATGTTCGATTATCCGTGTGCGCGGCGGAGGGGGTGTCTGCAGCTCTGCCTAGAATGACCGGCATGGCAACAAAGCGGAGCTCGAAAACCAGCTACGAATGCACCGAGTGCGGCTACGTCCTGTCCAAGTGGATGGGTCGCTGCCCCAGCTGCGGTGAGTGGGGCACGCTCGAGGAGCGCCGCCCCGCCGCCGCGAGCGCGGCCGGGCCCCGCTCCGGCTCCCGGCACCTCGCCGGGGCCACCAGCGATGCCCTGCCGGTCACGGAGATCGACCCGCAGATCGCCAACCACATCCCCACCGGCTCGGCGGAGCTGGACCGGGTGTTGGGCGGTGGCGTCGTCCCCGGTTCTGCGGTGCTGCTCGCGGGCGAACCGGGCGTGGGCAAGTCCACGCTGCTGCTGGAGGTCTCCGCAAACTGGGCCAAGGCCAACCGCTCGGTGCTGATCATCACCGCCGAGGAGTCCGTCGGCCAGGTACGCCACCGCGCGGAGCGCACCAATGCCCTCTCCGAGAAGCTCTACATCGCCGCCGAGCACGACCTGGAGCAGGCGCTGCACCACGTGGATACGGTCAAGCCCGAGCTGATCATCGTGGACTCCCTGCAGACCATGAACGCCAGCGGCGTGGAGGGCGTGCCGGGCGGGGTGACCCAAACCCGGGCCGTGACGTCCACCCTGACCACTCTGGCGAAGCAGTCCGGCACCCCGGTGCTGGCGGTGGGGCACGTGACGAAGGATGGCAACGTCGCGGGGCCGCGCACCATCGAGCACCTCGTGGACGTCGTCCTGCACTTCGAGGGCGATCAACACTCCTCCCTGCGTTTCCTCCGCGGCATCAAGAACCGCTTCGGCCCCACCGAGGAGGTCGGCTGCTTCGAGCAGACCGCGGAGGGGATCAAGGAGGTCACAGATCCCTCGGGGCTGTTCTTGAACCACCGCACCGAATCCGTGACGGGTACTGCGGTCACCGTGAAGATGGATGGCCGCCGAGCGCTCGTCGGGGAGATCCAAACGCTCGCGGTGGAGACCGAGCAGGGCAATCCGAAGCGCTTCGTCACCGGCATCGAGTCGGGCCGGGTGTCCATGATGCTCGCAGTGCTCGCCCAGCGCTGCGGGATGCAGCTGGGGCGGCGGGAGGTCTACGCCGCGACCGTGGGCGGGATGCGGATCAGCGAGCCGGCCGCGGACCTCGCGCTGGGGCTGGCGCTGGCCTCCACCGCCGAGGACGAGCCACTCCCCCTCGGCCTCTGCGCGATGGGAGAAGTGGGCCTGGGCGGCGAGGTGCGACGCATCCCGGAGATCAACCAGCGACTCTCCGAGGCCGCACGGCTGGGGATGAGGCATGCAATCATCCCGGCGGGCACCAGCCCGAGCGTGCCGAAGGGTTTAGAGGTGCACCAGGTCAAGAACATCGGCCAGGCACTCGGCGTGGTGCGGCGGCTGCGCGAGGGTTAACTGCGCGGGTGGCCGCCACGCGGGGTTGGTTGTGCGGGCCGCCGGGGCTAGTTATGTGGGGCGCCGGGGCTGATGCCGCGGGCGACCCAAGCACGGGGCTCGCCGCTAGCTCATGTTGAAGGTCGCGGGCTGGGAGACGTTATCCCCCAGGTGCGCGTAGAGCAGGTAGCTGCCCGGGCCCACCGGCTGGCGATCCTCGCACCGATCCGGGGCGGAGGTGGTCCGGGACCAGGAACCCATCTTGTAGTTCTGGCTCTTACCGGCCTCGATCGTCACTTCCCCGGTGATGGAAGGCTCGTTGCAGTCCAGGTCACCCCACACGCGGTGGTAGTCATCCATCGCGAAGACCTCGAAGAGCAGGTTGGCCTCGTCCACGTCGATCACGCAATCCGCCTTCGTGGGATTCGCGATCTTCGCGTAGAAGGTCGGCTCCTCGCCCGGGTCGAAGGTGGACTTACCCGGCACCGCGGTCACGCGCAGATCTGCGAGCTCGCAGCTGGTCTTCTCCGCGGCTGAGTCCTTCGGCTCGGCGTCCTTCTTTTCTTCCTCGCGCTTCTTCGCAGCCTTCTTCTCGGACTCTGCCTTCTTATCCTTCGCGTCCGGCTTTTTTTCTTTTCCGGACGTCGGCGCAGCACTGCTGCTCTGCGCGGTATCCGCCGCGGGCGTGCTGGCGTCCTCCTGGGAGCCGCCGAGGGAACTGAGCAGCCACCAGAGCAGGAGAATCACTACAACAACCGCGGCGATCGCGGCGATGCGCCTACGACGGTAAACCTCAGGCGGCAGCGGTGGCTGGGCATCACGAGGTGAGCGCTGGCCCCGTTCGGGGTCGCGGCGCCGGAAGCTGTCTCCTGTGTTCCCTGGTCCTGCGTTCACAGCCCCAGATTTTAGTTGGCTTACCTCGAATAATGGCGCTTAGACACACCCCACACGCCGGGTGGGCGGCAGCGGCGAGAACCGGCCGGAGCGCCGGGCGGCGCAGCAGTCCCGAGCGGCCTAGAGCTGGTCTTCGTCCAGACCGAAGGAGATCAGCGGCTCGGCCAGGCCGTCCTCCAGACGGTAGCGCAGGCCCACGACCGCGCAGCGTCCCTGCTCCACCTGCTGCTGGATCTCCGGGGAACGGTCCATGATGTGGCGGGTGATCTCCACGACGTGCTGCTTCTCGAAGTCCTGGGAGCCCTCCCGGCCCTCGCGGCGGGCGGCCAGCAGGGATGGGGTGACCTTCTCCACCAGCACGCGCTGGAAGCCGTTCGGAAGCTGGCCGGTATTCAGCGCGGTCTGCGCCGCTGCCACCGCACCGCAGGCCTCGTGGCCCAGCACCAACACCAGCGGCACGCCCAGCCCGTCCACGGCGAACTCCAGGGAGGCCAGCACGGATAGGTCCGTGATCTCCCCGGCGGTGCGGATCACAAAGACATCCCCCAGGCCCTGGTCGAAGACGATTTCCACCGGCACGCGAGAGTCAGAGCAGGCCAGGACCACCGCGTGCGGGCGCTGCCCTGCGGTGAGGACGTGGCGGCGGTTGACGTCCTGATTCGGGTGGGCAACGTCCTCGCTCATGAAGCGGCGGTTGCCATCGCGCATCGCAGCCCAGGCCTGCGCCGGAGTCATGGTTTGCTGCTGGGTGGGGGTCTCCGACGACTCTGTGTTGGCCTGCTGGCCGGGTACAGTATTCGAAGGGCTTTCAGGGCTGCGGGAGTCAGTCATGACTTCAATCTTGCTCTTAAAGCTTTCCCAGGACAATTTTGTAGGACAATCCGGCAGGTGGGGCCCACCCACCACCTTCGAACAACCGCAGTAATCCACTCTCCGATGCGCTTTCACCAGGCACCCCGCCCACACATCGCAGGGCAAGGTTCACCCCGACACCCCGGGGAGGTGGCCGCATGACACTCCCAACCGCAGAGGGTCAGCAGGAAACCACCTTCGACCTTGCCCTCATCAGCGCACTGAACCACTGGTTCGCACGCAACGCGCGCGACCTGCCCTGGCGCCACATCGGCACCAGCCCGTGGGCAATCCTGGTGAGCGAAGTGATGTCGCAGCAGACCCCCGTCGCCCGCGTCGCCCCGCGGTGGCAGGTTTGGCTGCAGCGCTGGCCCACCCCGGCCGCGCTCGCAACCGCTGCCACCGCGGACGTCATCCGCGAATGGGGAAACCTGGGCTATCCGCGCCGCGCCCTGCGGCTGCAGGAATGCGCCCAGGCCTGCGTGGAGCGCTTCGGCGGGGAACTACCCAGCAGCATCGCAGAACTGGAGAGCCTGCCCGGCGTGGGCAGCTACACCGCCCGCGCGGTGGCCGCCTACGCCTTCGAGCAGGCCGTTCCCGTGGTGGACACCAACGTCCGCCGCGTGTGCCACCGAGCAGCCCACGGCAACTTCCTGCAGGGACCGGCGCGCAGCCACGACCTCGCGGACGTCGCCGACATGATGCCGTGGGTGGACCACGACCCCGCCCTGGACCGTCGCGGCTACCGCAACGCCGGCCACGTCCGGGACCACCGGGACGCAGCGCTGCTCATGACCGCCTCCCTGATGGAGCTCGGCAGCCTGATCTGCCAGGCCCGCACCCCGCAGTGCGGGCTCTGCCCCATCGCCGCGCGCTGCGCGTGGGTGGCGGCAGGCAAGCCCGCGCCGACGGAAGAAGAGAAATCCGCCGCCGCCCGGCGCGTCCAGAAGTTCGAAGGCACGGACCGCCAGGTTCGCGGCCTGGTCCTCAAAACCCTGAGAGAATCTGCGACCACCCAAGTCGCAGTCAATGAAATCGAGCAACTGTGGCCCGATCGGGTTCAGCTTTCGCGAGCGGTGGATTCCCTCGTGGCTGACCGGCTGATCGAGCGCACCCACGCCGGGATCACCCTTCCCGACTAGTTGATTCTTACTGGGGCACCCTAACCTCTACTTAAATACGTTTATTCTGATCCGCCACTGGTTCAGCCTCGAGCGGCACCACCGCCACAACCGGCCGCGCTTGCTCACGCCACCCCACCCGGGGGTGTGGTTGAACCTGGTCCTAGGCCGCCACCGCGCGGATCATCGTTGTAGAAAGGCCCTCGTTTCATGAGTTCCGGAACCTCCACTCAGTCCGCGGTTGGCCGTGGCGCGGCGAAACCCGTCGCCTCGATTTTCGCCGTCGGGCTGATGCTGTTTTCGATGTTCTTCGGCGCCGGCAACCTGATCTTCCCACCCATGCTGGGGATCGAGTCCGGCGAGAACTTCACCCCCGCCATCATCGGCTTCATGCTGACCGGCGTGCTGCTGCCGACGATCACGATCATCGCGGTGGCCATCTCTGGCGCCGGGGTGCGCCAGCTGGCATCACGCGCGGGGGCCGTGTTCGGGCTGGTGTTCTCCATCGCCGCCTACCTGTCCATCGGCTCCTTCTACGCCATGCCGCGTGCCGCGGCGATTGGCTACGAACTGGGCATCGAGTCCACCTTCGGCTTCTCCGGCCAGGTGTGGCGCCTGGTGACCACCGCGGTCTTCTTCGCGGTGGCTTTCGCGATCGTCCTGTTCCCCGGCAAGGTCGCCGACACCCTGGGTAAGTACCTGACGCCGCTACTGCTGGCGCTCATCGCCATCCTCGCGGTGCTGGGCTTCATGAGGCTCAATGGCGAACCGGCCGCCGCAACCGGCGAGTACGCCAGCAGCCCGCTAACCGCGGGCATCCTGGAGGGCTACTTCACGATGGACTCCATCGCGGCGATGGCCTTCGCGATCATCGTGGTGAGCTCTTTCAACGCTCATGGCATCAAGGAGCGCAAGACGGTCGTCAAGTACTCCTCGATCTCCGCGGTACTGGCTGGTTTCTTCCTGCTGATCGTGTACCTCGCCCTGGGCGTGATGGGCACGAAGATGCCGGATAAGGGACAGTACTCGGACGGCGCGGAAGTGCTCTCGCAGGCGTCGAAGCTCTCCCTGGGAACGGCCGGTGACATGGTCTTCTCCGGCGTGGTGCTGCTCGCCTGCTTGACGACGGCGGTCGGCCTGATCGCGGCGTCAGCGTCCTTCTTCCACGAGCTGGTTCCCGTAATCAGCTACCGCTGGTGGTCCGTGGTCTTCACCCTGATTGGCTTCACGGTGGCCAACCTCGGCCTGGAGAAGATCCTGAGCTTCTCCGGCCCAATCATCGGCCTGATCTACCCGCCGGCGATCGCACTGATCGCGGTGACCTTCACGCAGCTGGCAGTGCGTGGCCGCCCGATTCCGCTGACCTACCGCGCTGCCGTGGCAGTCGCCCTGATGTTCTCCATCATCGACCTGCTGAGCGATCTGCTGGGCGACACGATGGACAGCATCACCGGCGCCCTGAGCGTGATCCCGCTGTACGCGGAGGGCCTGGGCTGGGTACTGCCCACCCTCATCGTCGGCGCTATCGCGCTGGTGGTGGACCTGAGCCGGAAGGATTCGGGCCACCAGGCTGACGCGCTGGCTGTCGCCGAACCGGAATAGTACTTTCCCCAACACAATAGTGTTCCAGCCGATAGGATCTAGCTGTTAACTGCCTGCCAGCCACGATCCTTCCAAGGAGCACCCATGTTCAGCCTTCGATCCCCCAATTCCCGACGCACCAGCCGCGCGGCGAGCCTTACCGCCGCCGCGGCCATCACCGCCGTCGCGCTGCCACTTTCTGTGTCCGGCGCGGCGGCGTCCCCGCTTTATGGCTCCGTCGAAGGCGCGTGGCGGGGCTCGTCGGAGATGGGCTCCGGAGCCGCGCTCGGCAGCTCCATGCCGAACTACGATCCGGATAACTTCTACAGCTCCCTCCCGGAGTACGTGGAGGGCAAGCCCGGCCAGGTGCTGAAGACCGGCCCAAGCAAGCTCGCACTGGGGCTGCCGTTCGTGGACCTGACGAACAGCAAGGCAACCCGCGTGGCCTACGTGTCCACCGACTCGAATGGCAAGACTATCCCGGTCACCGGCACCGTCTACGAGTCCTCGAAGCCGTGGCGGGGTAAGGGGCCGCGCCCGCTGATGCTGATCGCCCCGGGCACCCAGGGCTCCTCCAATGCCTGTGCGCCGGGCAAGCTCGCGCCGTGGGGGCTGGAGTACGAGGCGCTGCCCGCCCTGCAGGCACTGATGCGCGGCTGGGATGTCGCGCTGACCGACCTGCCGGGCCTGGGGACCCGCGCGCAGCACACGTACATGAACCGCGTGGCCCAGGGGAACGCGACGCTGGATATCGGACGCGCCGCGAAGAACATGGGCATCCGTGGGGTCAGCGACAAGACCCCGGTGGCGACCTGGGGCTACTCCCAGGGC
Organism: Corynebacterium sp.; assembly: GCF_030152825.1. Lineage (GTDB taxonomy): Bacteria > Actinomycetota > Actinomycetes > Mycobacteriales > Mycobacteriaceae > Corynebacterium. Next base: position 2,677 of record NZ_JASLIP010000079.1, on the reverse strand, counting down.
GGTGGGGCAAGTGCTTCTGCCCTGGAGCTGGCTGATTCCTACGCCCCGGAGCTGAACCTCGTCGCAGGCTACGCGGGCGGCATCCCGGCGAACCTGGGAGTGGTGGCTGGCGCCATCGACAACGGCGCGCTCGCCGCTGCCCTCGGCTACGCCATCAACGGCCTGCTGTACTCCGACCCGGAGCTGCGCGAGCCGATCTACTCGAAGCTCAACGATAAGGGCCGGAAGCTGCTGGAGCAGACGAAGGACGAGTGTGTGCCAGAGTCGCTGATCCGCCATGCTTATACGGACACCCGCACGATCACCAAGGATGGCTCCTCCCTGACGGAGCTGATGCAGGAGGAGCCGATCGCCAGCGCGGTGCAGAAGCAGCTGATCGGCACGCTCTCCCCGTCCGTCCCGGTGTACATCGGGCAGGGTAAGAACGACGACACGATCCCGGCCTCCCAGGCCCGCGACCTGGCCCGCAGCTGGCTGGGCAAGGGAGCGAAGGTATACTACCGGGAGCAGGACGTGCCGAGCGTGGCCCCGCTGGTGGATCACGTGATCCCGATGATGGCGAACCTCTCCCCCGCGGTGCTGTGGCTGGAGAAGGTCATCAATGGCCAGCCCTATGAGCTGTCCACCGCAGATCAGATCCCGCGCTAGGCCGAGCTCGCGGGGTCGCTAACCCGACCCCGCAGCCCCTCCCGCACTCCCCTCAGCGCTGCCCTTCGGCACCGCGTCGGACTGCGCCGACGTATGCCCCCACGCATAACAAGATCCGCGGCCACCCGTACTGGGTGTGCCGCGGCTCTTTAGCTTTCACCGGTCTCCTGGCTGTGCCGGCCTGCGAAGGGATTAGTCCTCGGACTGCCCCTCGGAGCCGGTGCTTTCGCCAGTGTTCTCGCCGGTAGCGTCCTCCTCAGGCACGTCGCCGGCTGCCGCGGAGGCGACGGAGACCTTGGCTTCCTCGGACGGGCTGCGGTGCGCCGCTCCGTCCTCGACCTCGAAGTCAGCGGCGTCGAACTCCGGCAGCGGCTTCGGCTTGGAACCGAAGACGAACTTCGCGTCCTTGCCGGCGGACTCGCCGTCCCAGTTCTCCACGTCCACGGTGACGATCTCGCCTGCACCGAACTCGCCGAAAAGGATCTTCTCGGAGAGCTCGTCCTCGATCTCGCGCTGGATCGTGCGACGCAGCGGGCGGGCACCCAGGACCGGGTCGAAGCCGCGCTTGGCGAGCAGGTTCTTGGCCTTCTCGCTGACCTCGATGCCCATGTCCTTGTCCTCCAGGGCGCGGCGGACGCGGCCTATGAGCAGGTCCACCATCTGGACGATCTGCTCGCGGGTGAGCTGGTGGAAGACCACGATGTCGTCGATACGGTTCAGGAACTCCGGGCGGAAGTGCTTCTTCAGCTCGTCATCCACCTTGGACTTCATCCGCTCGTACTGCGCGGCCTCGTCCTGCTCGCCGGCGTTGGAGAAGCCCATGCCCACGGCCTTGGAGATATCCCTGGTGCCCAGGTTGGAGGTGAAGATCAGCACCGTGTTCTTGAAGTCCACGATGCGGCCCTGGCCATCGGTCAGGCGACCTTCCTCCAGCACCTGCAGCAGGGTGTTGTAGATGTCCTTATCGGCCTTCTCGATCTCGTCGAAGAGGACGACGGAGAACGGCTTGCGGCGGACCTTCTCGGTCAGCTGACCGCCCTCTTCGTAACCGACATAGCCAGGAGGCGAGCCGAACAGCCGCGAGATCGTGTGCTTCTCGGAGAACTCGCTCATGTCGAGCTGGATCAGGGCGTCCTCGTCGCCGAAGAGGAACTCCGCGAGCGTCTTGGACAGCCACGTCTTGCCGACGCCGGACGGGCCGGCGAAGATGAACGACCCACCAGGACGCTTCGGGTCCTTGAGGCCCGCGCGCGTGCGCCGGATCGCCCGCGACAGTGCGCGGATCGCCTCGTCCTGACCGATGACGCGCTTGTGGAGCTCGTCCTCCATCTTGAGCAGACGGGTGGACTCAGCCTCGCTGAGCTTGACGATCGGGATTCCGGTCGCGGTGGCGAGCACCTCAGCGATCAGCTCCTCGTCGACCTCGGCGACGACGTCCATGTCGCCGGCCTTCCACTGCTTCTCGCGTTCGGACTTCGCGACGATGAGCTTCTTCTCCTCGTCACGCAGCGACGCGGCCAGCTCGAAGTCCTGCGCGTCGATCGCGCCCTCCTTCTTGCGGCGGACCTCGGCGATCTTCTCGTCGAACTCGCGCAGGTCCGGCGGGGCGGTCATCCTGCGGATCCGCAGTCGCGACCCTGCCTCGTCGATCAGGTCGATCGCCTTGTCAGGCAGGAATCGATCGGAGATGTAGCGGTCGGCCAACGTCGCCGCCGACACCAGCGCCTCGTCGGTGATCGTCACCCGGTGGTGGGCTTCGTAACGGTCACGCAGACCTTTGAGCATCTCGATGGTATGGGCGATCGTCGGCTCGGCCACCTGGATCGGCTGGAAGCGTCGCTCGAGCGCCGCGTCCTTCTCGAGGTGCTTGCGGTACTCGTCGAGCGTCGTCGCGCCGATGGTCTGGAGCTCGCCGCGCGCCAGCATCGGCTTCAGGATGCTGGCCGCGTCAATCGCTCCCTCGGCAGCTCCGGCGCCGACGAGCGTGTGGATCTCGTCGATGAAGAGCACGATGTCGCCCCGCGTCCGA
>NZ_JASLIP010000076.1 GCF_030152825.1 Corynebacterium sp. | reverse complement strand
GGCGCTGCCAGGCGGCCGCACCCAGGCCCGCGGCGCCGAAAGAAGAAGCTGACCGCCACCGCGAAGCAGCAGTTCTACGAGCTTTCCACCCACTACACCGAGCTCTCGCAGCGCCTGGACGCCCTGGATATCCGCGCCAATTCGCTGAGCTCCCCGTTGGCGAATGCCGAGCTGCGTGCGCAGTGGACCACGATCCGCGACGAGTTCTTGAGCCTCAACAACCGGGTGGGGGCACTAAACCTGACGCTCACGAGCGATGACAAGGAGTTCTACGCCAAGCACAAGCAGATCGCGAGCGCGCACGAAACTCTCGAGTCGATGAGCAATGCCGAAGACAACATCAACCTGATGTTCGAGCTGGAAAGCGGCGATCAGATCAAGCGCGAGCGAGAGCTGCGCTCCATCAAGCAGGATCTTTCCGAAGCCTTGTTCGAGGTGCGCAACCGGGAGGCGATCCGCCAGCTTAAGAATGTCGAGGCGCAAGTCGAGGAGCTGATTCGAGACCTGCAGGCCCCGGACTTCATGGACCGGTTGGCCCGCATCGTCAGCGACCAGGCGCACGCGCTGGAGCTGGCCTCCCGCGACATGAAGCACCTGGACCGCGAGGCTCACCGCGACGAGCGCCCCTCCCTCACCGACCGCGACTGGCGCCCCGGTTACGTGTACTCGAACTGGGTTCCCTACTACCTGCTGGCCTCGTGGCACAGCGCGGATACCCGGGCCGCCGAGTCTTCCTCCAGCAGCGGCGGGGGCATTGCGAATACTAGCTTCAGCAGTGGCTTCTCCGGTGGCGGCGGCTCCTCCAGCTGGTAGCAGGGAGCTTTCCCGCCAACTGTCCACGCGGGGCTAACAGACGTTGCGTGGCCCCTCGTGCTCAACGTGGCTCGGGCGCTCGACCTGGATCGTCGAGTGCGCAATCCCCCGCTCCTGCAGGGCCTCCTGGGCCACACACAGCACGGCAGCCGGGTCGCGGTCCTCCGGAACGACCAGGTGCACCGAGGCGAGTGCGCTCGTCCCGTCGAGGGACCACAGGTGCAGGTCGTGAACATCCACCACGCCGTCCACCTCACGGAGGAGCGCGTCGATCTCGGCAGGCTCATAGCCGGGCGGGGCCTGCTCCAGCAGGATCCGCAGCGTGTGCATCATCAGCTGCCAAGCCCGTGGCAGCACGAGTGCTGCGATGACGAGGGACGCGATAACGTCCGCATACTGCCACCCGGTCGTCATGATGACGCCACCGGCAATGAGGACGGCTACGGAGCCCAACATGTCCGCCAGCACGTGAAGGAACGCGCCCTGGACGTTCACGGAGTGCTCCCGCTGGCTGTGCAGAATCCATGCGGATACCGCGTTCGCGACCAGGCCGATAAGCGCGATGATCATCATCGGGCCGGCCATGATCTCGACCGGCTCGTTGAGGCGCCGGAACGCCTCGACGACGATCCAGACGGAGACGGCGAGCACGGTGACGGCGTTGATGAGCGCGGCCAGCACCTCCACGCGCCGGTAGCCGAAGGTGGCCTGGGCCGTTGCGGCCCGGCGGCCGATGAGGATGGCGATGACGGCGATGATCAGCCCGGCGGCGTCCGAGAGCATGTGCATCGCGTCGGCGAGCAGCGCGACGGAGCCGGTGATCAGGCCACCGATCAGCTCGGCGAAGAAGACGGTGCCGGTGATGCCCAGCGCGACGAGCAGCGCGCGCAGGGGGGGGGTGCCGGTCGGTGCGTGGGAGTGGGGCTGAGAATGCGAATGACCGTGGCCGTGCTCCTCGGCACGGCCACGGTCCAGTGGCTGTTGCTGGGCTGGTTGCGCGTCGTGTGGCATACCTCCAGCTTAGGCAGCCTCAACCCTTATTGACAACTAATTGAAAACGGGGGCTGGGCCGCCGGCGCGCGGCTGCGCGCCTGGTGAGCCAAGACCTTAGGCGGTCTCGGTCAGCGGGTTCTTCACCCAGCTCATGAGGTCGCGCAGCTTCTCGCCGGTCTTCTCGATCTCGTGATCGTTGAAGTTGGCGCGCAGCTGCTCGAGCTCCTTGTTGCCGCCCTCGACGTTGTCCAGCAGACGCTTGGTGAAGGTGCCGTCCTGAATGTCGGACAGGATGCCCTTCATGCGCTCCTTGGTGTCCGCGTCGATGACGCGCGGGCCGGAGATGTAGCCGCCGAACTCCGCGGTGTCGGAGACGGAGTAGTTCATGTTCTTGATGCCGCCCTCGAAGATGAGGTCGACGATCAGCTTCAGCTCGTGCAGGCACTCGAAGTAGGCCATCTCCGGCTCGTAGCCGGCCTCGACCAGGACCTCGAAGCCGGTCTTGATGAGCTCCTCGGTGCCACCGCACAGGACGGCCTGCTCACCGAACAGGTCGGTGACGGTCTCGGCCTCGAAGGTGGTCGGGATGATGCCCGCGCGGCCGCCGCCGATGGCTGCGGCGTAGGACAGGGCCAGCTCCTTGCCGTTGCCCTTCGGGTCCTGCTCGACGGCGATCAGGCACGGAACACCCTTACCGTCGACGTACTGACGGCGCACCAGGTGGCCCGGACCCTTCGGTGCGACCATGCCGATGGTGATGCTGTCCTCCGGCTTGATCATGCCGAAGTGAATG
>NZ_JASLIP010000019.1 GCF_030152825.1 Corynebacterium sp. | reverse complement strand
CCGAGTGCGCGGCCGTCGCGCCGACGCGCAGCACCTCGTGGGCGACCATCTGCGCCGCCGCGTGGTGATCCCACTGGTCGCGGCGCCACGCGAAGGACTCGTTCGCGCACGCGCTCGTCACCGCGCGCGACTCGTTGAGCTCGTAGCGCAGGCGGCGGCGGTCCAGCACTGCGTCGTCGATCGAGTTTACCCGCAGGCTGCCGATCATCCTTTTTATGGACGCCAGCAGGTGGGCGTAGTTGAGCTCCGCGGTCTTCTGCAGATTATTGGGGCGGAAGAACCAGATGGACAGGATCGACAGCAGGGAACCGATGACCAGCTCGGCTCCGCGATCCATCGCCGTCTGGCCCACCGGGGCGCTGCCCAGGCCGGCCATCATCAGACCTAGCGGGGCGGTGAAGACCATCGCCAGTCCGTAGTTTGCGGCGATGAATAGCTCCGTGCAGCCCATGGCCACCGCCAGCCCGATGAGGTCCATGAGGATGCCCGGGTGCAGCTGGTAGAACGCCAGGTACAGCAGGATGCCGATCACGGAGCCCGCGATGCGGTGAATGCTGCGCACCGTGCCGGCCATGCGGTACGGGCCCTGGCCGAGCAGCAGCATCACGGAGGTGATCGCCCAATCCGGGCGTCCGAGCCCCAGCACCGTGGACATGATCGCCACGCCCAGGCCCGCCAGGGCCACGCGCTGTGCGGTGACCACCGGGTGGGAGTCCCGGTGCCACTGGCGCTTGATCTTCGCCCACGCGCCGGGGGAGGACAGCGGAATCGTGCGGCGGTCGGATGGCGAGGTGCGCTGCTCGTGGGAGTGCGGGTCGGCCGTTGCCCAGCGCTGCTGCGCGATAAGCATCCGGTGGACCAGCTGCTCGCCCTTGGTGCCGCGGGCCTCCGGGGTGATCGCGCCGCCATTGATCGCGTCCGCGTGGGCGAGCATGGACCAGGCGCGGTGGATCGCGCCGGCGGCGGTGAGTTTGAGGGACTCGTACTCGGCGGCGGCCTCCTTGTCGCGGGCCTCGAGATAGTTGGCGACCGCTGCCTCGGCATCCTCGACCGCGCGACGCTCCGGGGCGTGCTTATCAACGAGCCAGCCGGACATGCTGACGATGAAGCCGGAGGCCGCGCCCACGATCGACCAGACCAGCGTGGAGGTCAGGGAGATCGAGATCTCGTTGACCATCAGGCCGCCCGTGACGAAGAGCATCAGGTACGGCCCGGGCGGGGTCAGCCGCAGGCACATGGTCACGTACACGCAGATCACGCACACCGCGAGGAAGAGTAGCAGCGGAAGGTAGGCGATGATCGCGCCCTTCGGGTTGGCGATCACCCCGCTGAGGCCCTCGTGGAAATTCATCACCCCGTGCGAGTGCGTCCAGATGCCGATGAGGCGGAAGCCCAGTGTCAGGCAGATAAACAGCAGCCCGTAGCGCAGCAGGGATTTCCAGCGCTCGCGGTAGGGCTTGTTCTCGCCGTTGATCATCAGGACGGCGCCAGCCGAGACGAGCAGCAGCTCGGAGCCGAAGCCGAGCGCGTAGCCGATGAATCCCGGAATGAGGATGGATAGCGCCGCGCGGAGGGCGCGGGGAATCTGGGCGCGGAAGGACTTGACCGTCAGCAGCATGGCCCGCATCGACGGCGGGGAGGGCGCATCAGGAAGGGCACGGACGCCGAAAGAATCGGCGTCCGTGCCAAAGATGCGGTCTGCTGAATTTTCACCCGCGGCCGGCGGGTCCTGCCTATGGTTATCGCCCGAAACTGTCACTTATATAAGTGTAGCGAGACTATAGGTGCAGCTGGGCTGCAGGGTGAGCGCCTAGTCCTCCCGCCAGCGGCCGGGCTGGCCGACCGCCGGGTCGGACTCAGCTTTGGTCACCATGTCCTCATAGCGCTGCATGAGGTTTACGGAGGTGATCTCCGACGGCACCCCGAAGGCGTCCACCAGCAGCTCCGACCAGGGGCCGAGGGAGTCCACCAGGTCGTTGAGCGCGGCACGTGCCGCCTTGGTGCGGGTGCCCGTGAGCAGGTTCTGCTCCAGGTACCAGCTGCCGTTGCGGACGATGAGGTCCAGGAAGTAAACGTCGCGGACCTGCTCCATCACATCGCGGGCGGTGTCGCTCGTGAGCGTGGCCTCCGCCTCCAGCAGGGCCTCGAGGAGGATGCGGTCCACGTGGGCCCACGCGACCTCCAGCAGGTGGTCCTGCGCCCGGTCGACGACCTTCGCGGCCTTCTCCACCGGCATGTCCTTGGCCACGCGCAGGCGGCGGCCCAGGGAGACCATGAGGCGACGCTCCCGCTCCGAAACCAGGCGCAGCTGGCTACCCGGGTCGAAGAGGGTGGCCTCCTCGCTATCGGAGAAGGTGTCCTTCAGGTTCTGGACCAGGGCATCCGCGGCGGTGCGGCGGCGCAGCAAAGTGGAGAAGTTATCCAGCCCGAAGCGGACCATCTCCAGCGGGTTGAAGCTGCCGATCTCCTTGGAGAAGCCGGTCATCAGCTCCTTACCGGCCAGCTGCATCATCACCACGTTGTCGCCCTCGAAGGTGGTGAAGATATCCGAGTCTGCCTTCAGGCTGGTCAGCAGGTTCTCTGCCATGTAGCCGTAGCCGCCGCAGGCCTCACGCATCTCCTGGATGGTGTCGGTGGCGTGGGCGGTATTCGCAGCCTTCAGGGCAGCAGCGTGAGCCTCGAGCTCGCGCTGGTCGGCCTGCTCCTCCTTCGTGGCGTTCACGGGGTCGACGCCGCGTGCCTCGAGCTCGTGCAGCCCGGAGATCAGCTCGTTCGTCGCCAGCTGCAGCGCGTAGGCGCGCGCCACCCGGGGGATGAGGCGCAGCCGGTGCTTGCGGTGCTGGATGAGGGTGTTTTCCGGCAGGTCATCGCTGGGCGCGAACTGCTTGCGCAGGTTGGCGTAGCGCACGCCGATGTCCAGTGCGGTGCGGGCCGCGGCGCCGGCGGCGGCGCCCACCGTCACGCGCCCGCGAACCAGCGCACCGAGCATCGTGAAGAAGCGGCGGTTCGGGTTCTCGATTGGGGAGCTGTAGTTGCCCTCCTCGTCCACGTCGGCGAAGCGGTTGAGCAGGTTCTCGCGCGGAACGCGGTATTTCTCGAAGACGAGGGTGCCGTTGTCCACGCCGGGCAGCCCGCCCTTGTAGCCGTGATCGCCGAGGCGCACGCCCTCGACCGGGGAGCCGTCGTCCTCACGGATGCGGGCGACGAGGCAGTGCACGCCGTGCGACTCCTCCACACCCGGGGTGTAGAGCTGCGCGAAGACCGCGGCGAAGCGGCCGTCGCGGGCAGCGTTGCCGATGTACCACTTCTCCGAGGACGCGGTGGGGGAGTTGATGATGAACTCCTGGGTCTCCGGGTCGTAGGTCGCGGTGGTCTCGAGGTTCTGGACGTCGGAGCCGTGGCCGCGCTCCGTCATTGCGAAGCAGCCCAGCGCCCGTAGTTCGATCAGGTCCTTGACCAGGTCGTCGTGGCGTTCGGTGCCGAGGTTGCCGACCGCGCCACCGAACAGCCCCCACTGCACGCCGGACTTCACCATCAGGGAGAGGTCCGCCATGCCGAGCATTTCGATGCTGGCCAGGGTCGTGCCGGTTTCTCCGGTGCCACCCTGCTCCTCGCGGAATGCGCCGTGCGGCAGGCCGGATTCCAGAACGGACTTCAGCTGGGCGGTGGTGCGGGCGCGGGCCTCTTCCAGGCTCAGCCCTACCGCGGGCCGGAACTGATCGTCCTTGAGCATCTCGCGGATGGCGTCGCGCGCCTCGCCGAACTGACCGTCGAGAGCCCGCGTGAGTTCCGGGAGGATCACAGGATTCGGGGTGGTCGGCAGGGGGTTGGGGGCCTTGGAGCGACGGGCGATGTCGGATCCAAGCTGCTTGGTCTTTGGTGAGTTCTGTGCCATGATCCAAGGCTACGCAAAGTGGCGGGCGTCACAGCTATTTCGCGATAACTCCCTAAACCCCCATTCCTGTCAGGCCGCGCTCTCCCGGAGGATTACCATGGGGAGCCATGTCGCAAAGCTCTGATACCCCAACCAATCTCAACATCAACTCGCGAGGCTCGAAGTACAAGGGCTCGCGAGCGTGGCTCATGGTTGCGTTGGCGGTATTTATCGTCGCGTGGGGTGGCAACGAGTTCACCCCGATGATGGTTTTCTACCGCGGGGAGGACGTCTTCTCCCCGGTGTTCGTGGACGCCCTGCTGGCGTTCTACGCGGTGGGTATCGCCATCGGTCTGCTGGTCGCGGGGCCGCTCTCCGACCGTTATGGACGCCGCGTCGTCATGCTGCCCGCCCCGATCGTTGGGCTGATTGGGTCCATCCTCATCGCGATGGGCGAGACCAGCGAGCCGATCATCTTTACTGGCCGCATGCTTTCCGGCCTGGCGCTGGGCATGGCGATGACCGCGGGTGGTTCCTGGATTAAGGAGCTTTCCAGCCCGGCCTTCGACCCGACGGCGAAGCCGAACTCCGGGGCGAAGCGTTCCGCGATGGCCATGACCGGTGGTTTCGCGGTGGGCGCGTTGATCGCGGGCCTGCTCGCCCAGTGGGGCCCGATCCCTGGCCAGCTGCCCTACATGATTCACGTTGTCCTCTCGATCGTGACGATCGTTGGTCTGATGACGGTGCCGGAGACCCGCCAGAG
>NZ_JASLIP010000105.1 GCF_030152825.1 Corynebacterium sp. | reverse complement strand
AGCCCGCGAGGATGGAGGCAGGGAGGAACAGCTTTTGGGTCCAGCCCCAATTGATTCGCATGGTCTTGCCCAGCAAGACCATCACGCCTAGCAGCACGAGCGCTAGGCCGACTTGATTGGGTGTCAATGTTCCTCCTTGGGGTCATTTTGCGGCGCGGGTCACGCGCACGGAAAAATTTTGGCCTCGCCGGCGTGAGCGCGGACGAGGCGGGACGTGGCGCCGATCACGCTGTTCCTGGAAAGAATACGGCTTGTCTGTGTATTCCTCTGGGGTTTTCTGGACGCCAACTCGCAAAAGCTATGAAAAGCGTGCGTTGTCTCACATTATGAGGTATGCCACCCGTTACACGAAATTGGCGAGGGTTGTTGTCCGCCTCGGAGGAGCGCAATGCTGGCGGGGCTATAGCCAGACGAGTGGTTGGAGTGAAGAGGTAAAAAGCCTCAGGAATCCCCGCCAGTGCGGGGAGTAGCGAGCATTCGCTCAAGTCCCAAGGCTCATCCCCGCGGAGGTTAAGCGACGCGCCGCGCGCGACGCGGGGAGTGCGTTCCACGTTACGCGGTGTTATTCGCGGGAGCAAGAGTGCGCGACGGATAACAAAATATCTAATTGGGAATTTAGGGAATGTATGAAAGGGGAGAAATCCATTTCCCTGGCGATGGCCTTGGTCTAGAATAGCTTTTGCAACCCGAAGTACGGAGGATTTTATGACCAACCCCGGACACGCCGCTTCGGATTCGAGCGATCTCGTTCGAGCCCTGCAGACATGGCTCGATGGGGCGAGCCCACAACTGGCAGCATTATGGGCGAAATCTGGCGAGGAGGGGCATTACCTAAACCTCTCGCAGCACCTTGCCGACGCAGCAGCTGTGGCCGGTGAGGTCTATGACGTGTGGGTTGCGGATGCAACGAAGCGGCACCTGGCCGCAAAGCTGGGGCTGGAGAAAGATGAGCTCCAGCGGCTGGTCGTCTGGTTCACGGGTAGCCATGATGCGGGCAAGGCGACGATCTACTTTCAGCGCCTCCTCGAAAAGAAGCCCGAGTATGAGTACCTGCTCAATGCTGTCGATGACGCGGGGCTCCCCTTGGAGAAGGGATACCGCGAGGCTGGGCTCCAGGCTGTGCCACACAGCGTAGCCTCGCAGGCGATCGTTGCGCGCTGGCTCGATTCGGCCACCGATCTCGCCAGGTCTAAGCGTCGGCGGCTGGCCTCCATCGTGGGAGCGCACCACGGCACTCCTCCGGTCGACATCGGTCTCCTCCATGACATTGAGGACATGCTGGAGGGATACCCTGAGCCCTGGTTGAAGGTGCACGAGGAATTGCTGGATGGCATTGCTGCGGTCACAGAGATCCGACCAGTGCTCGAGAAGATGGCAACTCCGAGGGCTCCCGAGCTGCAGCTACTCACCGGCATAGTGGTGTTCGCGGACTGGATTGCATCCAACGTGGATGCTTTTCCCTTGGACGCTCAGCCGATGAAACAGCGGCTGGTGGAAGGTATGGCGGCGACGGACATCACCGAACCGTGGGCGCCTGCACGGCCGGTCGAGGATGTTGATGACTTCTTCCGGCGCTCCTTTGGCTGGCCCGGCGAGTTCCAGGCGCGAAGCGTCCAGCGGGCAATGGCTGAAGCAGCGCGAGCAACCGAGGGGCCTGCGTTGTACATCCTGGAAGCGGAAACCGGGGTGGGAAAGACCGAAGCAGCTCTGGCGGCTGCCCACCAGATCAGTGCACGCAATGGCGCTCAGGGGATCTACTTCGCTGCGCCAACCATGGCGACAGCCAACGGCCTACTGGAACGCACGATTAACTGGGCAGGAAATACCACGGACGAGCGGGTGGCGTCCTTGTACCTGGCCCACTCAAAAAACCAGCTAGCAGAGCCCTATCAGGAGCTGAGGAAGAATTACCAGCACATTGCCGAGGATGAAGCCGGTGGTGCAGCGGGCAGAGTGGTCGCTAGCCACTGGATGAGCGGGCGCCGGCGTGGCCTGTTGTCGAATATCGTGGTCGGAACCGTGGACCAGGTCCTCATGCTTGCTCTGATGCAGCGCTACTCCATGCTTCGCCATCTGGCGCTCGCCGGGAAGGTCATCATTTTCGACGAGGTGCACTCCTACGATGCCTATACCTCGGATTACCTCAAGACCACGCTGGAGTGGCTTGCCTATTACGGCGCCAGCGTGATTGTGATGACCGCGACGCTGCCGAGTGAGCAGCGGGAGGAACTTGCGGAGGCCTATAGCGGGCATTCCTTGAGTGTGAATTCGGATGCGTACCCGCGGATCACGGTGGTCACACAGGAAAGCGAAGAGGTGTGGGAGCCGAAAGCGTCGCCACAAAACTTGGATGCCTCGGTGCGAGTCATCGGAGACGAGGTGGGTGAGCTGAAGGGGTTGCTCGAGGGGCTGCTGGAGGACGGTGGCTGTGCGCTGATCATTTGCAACACCATCGCCAGAGCCCAGGAGGCTTACGAGGAACTGAAGGCGGACTATCCAGGCGAAGTGGAGCTGCATCATGCCGGTTTCATGGCCTGGGAACGATCCCAGCGAGAGGACCAGCTGCGCGAGGAGCTGGGACCTAAGGCGCGCCGGGGAGCCGGGCGGCCCTGGCGGAAGATTGTGGTTGCCACACAGGTCGCGGAGCAGTCGCTGGATATTGATGCGGACGTATTGATAACTGATCTCGCGCCCATGGACCTCGTGATTCAGCGCATTGGGCGGATTCATCGTCACCGCCGCCCCGTGGAGGACAGGCCGGAAGCACTGAGAGAGCCGAAGGTATTTATCCGCGGCGTGTCTGGGGGTGGCAAGGTTCCGGAACTGGATCGTGGTGCGCAAGCAATTTACGACCCGAAGATTCTGCTGGCCACGCTCCTATGCCTCCCGGACCGGTTCCGGCGCCCGGATGACACTGCACCGCTGGTGGAGGCGGTATACGGCGGAAAATACGAGGTGCCGGCGGCGTGGACCGAACTATGGACGGATGCGGAGCGGGAGAGTGAGACCCGCTCCAACCGGGCGCACGAGCGATCGAAGAGTTTCCGCATCGGCTCCGCTTCACTTGCCAAGGAGTTGAAAGAGCTGTTCTTCCCGAACGAGCGCACATCCAGGCTGCTCGGGGATGAAGAGCGCGGAGCCGCCCAAGTCCGCGATAGCGAGCCGACGGTTGAGGTGATCCCCGTTATGAGCACCGAATACGGCTACCGCTTGCTGGCTGACGGTGAGCCGCAGGAAATCCTGGATGGGGTTGCGCCGACATACGAACAAGCCCGGCTGCTCGCAATGAGTACGGTGCGTCTGCCGACCCGAATGACCAGGTACGACAAGGACTTTGAGGACGTGGTTGGTCAACTGGAAGAGACCACCCCTCCCGAGTGGCAGGAGCAGTACCTCCTCAAGGGGCAGCTCGCTCTTCCTTTGAATGAGACAGGCGAGGCGACCGTGGGAAGGTTCCGCGTGAAATATAGCTCTGAACTTGGGATTCAGGTCGGCTACCTGGCGAAAGGGGAGTGAGGAGAAAGTGTTGAAGACCGGTTTAACCGCCGCCGTTCGATTTTCGAAATGCGGAAAGCAAGCCATGTCCGGCGCCCCGCGTAAATTATTAGACAAAGCTGATGACGAACTAAGAGCGAAGAGTTAAGAAAGGAGCGAAGCCGTGGAACAGAACGAAAGCTTCAACTTGGTGCACCAGCCGTGGATGATTTGTCGAACCTCAAAGGGCACCGAGCTATTGAGCATCCGACAAGTATTTGACGGGAGTGCTCGACCGTTGGCCATCGTCGGCGACTCTCCGACCCAGGACTACGCAGTCCTGCGTGTATTGCTGGCGATCTTCTGGCGAGCCCACTACCACGAGTTCAAACGGCAGTATCCGGATCCCAAGAGCCGTCAGCATTTCGAGTGGGATGACTGGTTCCTTGACACCCGAGATGACTTGCGGCGCAGTGGTGAGGATGAGGTTGTCCTTGCGCACTTGGATGAGGTCGAAGATCGTTTTGATCTCCTGAGCCCAACCGTGCCGTTTATGCAGGTCGCTGACCTGCATACAGCAAAGAATACGAGCAGCAGCATCAGCCGGATCCTGCCAGACGCGGAGGGCGACTACTTCACCATGCGCACCGGCCCAGGGCGAGTCGCGATTAGTTATGCCGAAGCCGCACGCTGGCTGGTCCACGCCCAGGCCTACGACTACTCCGGCATCAAGTCCGGTGCGGTCGGTGACCCCCGAGTTAAGGGTGGAAAGGGCTACCCGATCGGCCAAGGGTGGTCGGGTTTCACCGGCGGGACAGTCATTCGAGGCGAGACTCTGCTGGAAACCCTGCTGCTTAACACCACGATCGAATGCGTCCCCGCGGCAGCGGAGACCGATCGGCCAGTCTGGGAGCGGGAGCCCGACACTGCCGCACCGCAAGACCTTGAGGCAACCGAGCCGAAGGGACCGGCCGATCTGGCGACTTGGCAATCCAGGAGGATTCGCCTGTTCAGTGAAAACGGCGGGGTCGTACGAGTTCTTGTCAGTAACGGTGATCGAATTCCGGACGCCGGCCTGAACATCTTCGGGGATCCGATGACTCCGATGCGCCACAGCAGTAACAAGTCCAAGAAAGATTTCGAGGCTTATTATCCGCGGCCATACGACTCGGCGCGGACGACCTGGCGCTCCTTGGATGCGCTCGTGGCAGTGGATGGGGATCCGGGCTATTCCAGCAGGCAATTGCCCCCAATCCGGCCCAAAAATATCGACAATGTGGCGGACATGTTGGAGAACCGCGAGGTTCTCGACGTGAACATCGTATCCATGGCGTATGGGGCGCAGAGCTCGAGCTATGGAACGGTAGTCAACGCGTCCATCGGCTTGCCGATCCATTTGCTGCGGAACTCCGAATGGAGCCGCGCGATCCGCAACGATGTTCGCAACAATGCCGAGGCCACCGGCAGAGCAGCGACAGCTGTGGGCTGGTTCGCGGGCCAGCTCTATGTGGCTGCGGGAGGCGAATACGAGTTCGGGGCCGATGCGGCCGATCGTCTCTACACCCGGCTTGAGCCGAAGTTCCACTCCTGGTTGCGCGCGCTGGATCCGGAAGACATGGAAAATCAGATGACCACGTGGCAGCACGTGGTGCGGCAGGAGGCTCTGAGCATCGCCAAGGACCTAGTCAATGGTGCAGGCCAGAAGGCTCTCATCGGGCGACTGGTGGGAAGCGACAGCGGCGAGCACATCGTGAACGCGGGAACCCTGCTCCAGCAGCTGAAGCGAAAGCTCGCTACGGAACTACCGCTGACGGTACCTGAAACGGTCACGACAGCAGAAGGAGAAAACAATGGCTGATCAGCTAGAAAAAGGCCTCGACGCCGTCGATGAAGAAGCGGCGGCTGACGGCGGCGCTGCAAGCTCGAAGGAAACCAGCCAGGGGCCCAACCTGAAGTTTGCTGTTGGGCGTACTGCCGAGGTGTTGCAGCGCGACTACCTCACTGGCGGCACTACCGCTGCCGCTCACGCTCGAGGCACGTTGGCGGAACTCCGCAAAGCCGGAGCACTAAAACTTGAGAGTCATCCACTGGCTTTGGAGACGGTGCTCATGGCGATGGTCGTTCCGCTCAGCGAGGGTGAGACAGGCAAGACCGATCAACCGACGCCATCGGAGCGGGCAGCATTCCATGCACTGACGCTATTTGGTCTGCACATGCAGAGTGCTCAGCAACCCATGCACAGCGAGGAGCGATCTTTCGCAGCCGCTTGCGGGCGGTTACACGCCGTCCTGGACTCTAAGTCCATCAAGCCTCGATTCGATGCAATGCAGTCGGCATTCGACGAAGAAACACGAATAATTCACCTTCGCAATCTTGTGAGCCTGCTGCGAGCGAACAAGATCGCGTTCAATTACGGCCAGTTTGCGTTCGACCTCCGGAGCTTGCAGAACCGACGCCACCGTAACGGTGTCCTGCTGCGCTGGGGTCGCGATTTCGCTTACGGAACCTTCCGAGGTCGTGCCAATGCGGAACCGGCCTAACACACAACTAAGCACCGCTTTCAACCACTAATCCGAAAGGAAACCTCAATGTCCAAGATCGTTGACATCTACGCCCTCCAGTCCCTCCCACCGTCCCTGATCAATCGAGACGACACTGGTGCCCCGAAGAACGCTATTTTCGGTGGCGTCCCGCGTCAGCGGGTTTCGTCCCAGTCCTGGAAGCGCGCCATCCGTCGCTATTTCGAGGAAAATTTTGATGCTACGGAAATCGGTGACCGCTCCAAGCGCCTCCCGGAGAAGATTGCGCGCCGTCTCGAAGCCCAGGGACTCGAACAGGACGCAGCTATTGAACGTACTGAACAGTTGTTCAAGGCAGCGGGTATTAAGACAGCCGTAGAGAAGAAGCCAAAGAAGGAAGAAGGTGACGAGGTTGAGGTGATCTACCCGCAGACTGGGTACCTGCTCTTCCTCAGCGCTCACCAGATCGATAACGCGGTGAAGGCTATCCTTGAACGTGATGGTGAGAAGTTCACCAAGCGCGAGGCCCAGGCAATCCTGGATCAGGATCACTCCGTGGATATTGCAATGTTTGGCCGCATGGTTGCCGATGACGCTGCCTACAATGTGGACGCCGCTGTCCAGGTTGCTCACGCGTTGGGCATTCACGAGTCTGCACCGGAGTTCGATTATTTCACCGCTGTCGACGACCTGGCAGAAGAAGGGGAAGAGACGGGCGCTGGCATGATCGGTACCGTTCAGATGATGTCCTCCACTCTCTACCGCTACGCAACGGTGAATCTTGAGGGATTGGCCGAGAACCTCGATTCCCGTGATGCCGCCAAGGTTGCTGCCGTGGAATTCGTGGAGGCGTTCATCGCGTCGATGCCCACCGGCAAGATCAATACCTTCGCAAACCAGACTCTGCCGGAGCTGGTCTACGTCGCCGTGCGTGATACGCGCCCAGTGTCGCTGGTAAACGCCTTTGAATCCCCGGTGGAAGCCACTGAGGAAAAGGGACGCCGCGAAGTTGGTGCAGAAGCTTTGGCTCAAGAGGCGACAGACGTGGAAAAGGTCTACGGATTTAAGCCGACAGCTGCTTTCGTCATGGGGCTGGGCCAGTTGGCCGAGCCGTTTGAGGGCATCGCAACTGAGGTTGCCCTTCCGGAGCTGAAGGAGCAGCTGAGCAGCGCCATCGACCAGCTCATGGGTGATGAGTAATGACACATTCCCTATTGCTCTTGCTTAAGGGGCCGATGCAGTCGTGGGGTGATGAGTCTCGATTCCATATTCGTGCGACTGCCACGACCCCGACGAAATCGGGGATCGTGGGGCTCATCGCCGCAGCTCAGGGCCGCCGCCGGACTGATGGTGTGGAGGACCTTGCGAAGCTGCGTATGGCTGTGAGGGTTGATCAGTCCGGTAGCTTGCTGCGCGATTACCAAACCGCGCAGCCGTGGCAGACCAAGCCGAACGCCAATGCCAGCCTCGTGACTCGCTATTTCCTGTCTGACGCGGCATTTGTTGCGGCTGTGGAGGCTGAGGACAAGGAGCTGCTCGATGGCATCGCGGAGGCTCTGCGCAGCCCGAAGTTTCCGCTGTACATGGGCCGCCGGTCTTGCCCGGTGCACCCGGGGCTCGTAATTGGGGTTGTTGAAGGCGATGCGGAAATAGCTGTGCGCGGGCACGCTACGTGGCACGCGACGAAGACCCACCGTAAGGAATCGCCTAAGACGGTTTCCCTGGCGATCTACCGGGATGCCCACCCCGGAGAGGGCGGATCGGTTCCCCGCCAGGACGTGCCGGTTTCTTTCAGCCCGGAGCACCGAAAGTACGGGTGGCGGGAAGTGATTCGTGCCGAGGATGTGGAGATTGATAACCCGGATGGTGACGAGAAGTTCGCGACGGGTGATGTGTTCTTTGAAACGGTGATGCGAGCATGACGACATTCACGAAGATTCGGCTTAACCCTCACCGGAGGGAAGGGCGAAAGCTGCTGAGCGACCCGCAGCGAATGCACGCCGCGGTGCGTGCGGCGTTTCCTCCTGAGCTGGACGAATCGGACGCTAGGGTGCTGTGGCGCGTGGACCCGGGTGAGCATGAGCATGTGCTGTATGTGGTGGGACCAGAGAAGCCGACGGGTGCGGTTCTGGTGGAACAGGCCGGGTGGGACACGCTTCCTGCGCAAACGGCGGACTATTCCCGGTTCCTGGGCAAACTCACTCGTGGGCAGCGGTGGCGCTTCGAGCTGGTG
>NZ_JASLIP010000050.1 GCF_030152825.1 Corynebacterium sp. | reverse complement strand
GGTGTTCCGCCCGAGCCGGTAGCCAAAGGTTCCGCCCTGGGCGGGGGCGTCCGGGTCCTCGTGCAGGTCGATCCACATCGCCTCCAGGAAGGGTTTGAAGGCCCCTTCCCCGCAAGCGTCTGCGACGGCTGCGCGCCATTGCTCGACGTTCTTCTGCTGGATCGCTAGTCCCTTGTGGTACATGAACCAGCCGTCGGTGTGCTCGGCTTTCCACTCCAGGGTCTGCTGGCAGGAGCCGGTGGCCAGCACCGGCACGTGGTGGGCGGTGGGCTTCGGGAGCACCTCGGCCCCGCCAACCTTGCCCTCGGACCAGCGGATCGGTCGCATGCTGGTGCGCAGTGCCTTGGTGTAGACGGCGAGGTGCTCGCGGAAGCGTTCGTCCCTGACACCCTGCTCCTGGTTGAATGCAGGGAATTCTTCCGGGCGGTCGCCGGTGGCGATACCCATGAGGAAACGCCCGCCGCTGAGCCGGTCTATGCTCGCGGCTCGCTTGGCCATCAGCAGGGGGTGCTGGAAGGGGACGACGATCGCCGCAGTCCCCAGCGCAATCCTCGAGGTTTGCGCCGCGATGTAGCTCAGGTACATCCAGGGGTCGTAGACCTGCCCGTCGTCTCCGAAGGTCTCCACGCTCAAGGGGATATCGCGTGCCCAGACAGCAGAAAAGCCGCCGTCCTCGGCGAGTCGAATCAGGCGGAGCTGTTCGGCGAGGTCGGCGGCGGGGTCTGCGCTGCTCTCCGATCCTGCTGTACTGGCTACTCCCGCGGGGTGCCCGCTATCGCGGCGCCCGATGGGCAGGGAAAGCCCCACCGAAAGCCGGCCGGGCGCGAAGTTGCGCTGATAGCCGGGCAGCTCGGCGATGGGGGTATCGGAGATTGAACGCAGCGGGGTCATACCGCCCACGCTAGTACAGCGCGAGCGGTAAAGCCCCTGCTTAGCGGGTTAAGCGCTTAGCGGGTCAGGCGACGGTGCGTGACGCGGGACGGACGTGCCGCCTCCGGGCCGAGGCGCTCGACCTTGTTCTTCTCGTAGTCCTCAAAGTTGCCCTCGAACCAGTACCACTGGCCCTCAGCAACGTTGCCCTCCCAGGCGAGGATGTGGGTACAGGTGCGGTCCAGGAACCAGCGGTCGTGGGAAATCACGACGGCGCAGCCCGGGAACTTCTGCAGCGCGTTCTCCAGGGAGCCGAGGGTCTCGACGTCGAGGTCGTTGGTCGGCTCATCCAGCAGGATCAGGTTGCCGCCCTGCTTCAGGGTCAGCGCGAGGTTCAGGCGGTTGCGCTCACCACCGGAGAGCACCTTGGACGGCTTCTGCTGGTCCGCACCCTTGAATCCGAATGCGGAGAGGTATGCGCGGGACGGCATCTCGTTCTGGCCGACGACGATATAGTCCAGGCCGTCGGAGACGACCTCCCACACGGTCTTCTCCGGGTCGATGTTCTCGCGGTTCTGGTCCACGTAGCTCAGCTGCACGGTGGAGCCGACCTTGACCTCGCCGGAGTCCGGCTCCTCCAGACCAACGATGGTCTTGAACAGCGTCGTCTTACCCACACCGTTCGGGCCGATAACGCCGACGATGCCGTTACGCGGCAGGGTGAAGGAGAGATCCTTGATCAGGACACGGTCGCCGAAGCCCTTGGTGAGGTTCTTGACCTCCACGACCTGGTTGCCCAGGCGCGGCGGGGTCGGGATCTGGATCTCCTCGAAGTCGAGCTTGCGGTACTGCTCGGCCTCCGCTGCCATCTCCTCGTAGCGCTCGAGGCGGGCCTTGTTCTTCGCCTGGCGGGCCTTGGCACCGGAGCGGACCCAGGCCAGCTCCTCCTTCAGGCGCTTCTGCAGCTTGGCGTCCTTCTTGCCAGCGACCTCGAGGCGCTTGGCCTTGGTCTCCAGGTAGGTGGAGTAGTTGCCCTCGTAGGGGTAGAGCTTGCCGCGGTCGACCTCACAGATCCAGCCTGCGACGTGATCCAGGAAGTAGCGGTCGTGGGTCACGGCCAGGACGGCACCCTTGTAGTCGGCCAGGTGCTTCTCCAGCCATAGGACGGACTCGGCGTCCAGGTGGTTGGTCGGCTCGTCGAGCAGCAGCAGGTCCGGCTCGGAGAGCAGCAGCTTCGCCAGAGCGACGCGGCGGCGCTCACCACCGGAGAGGTTGGTCACCGACTCATCGGACGGCGGGCAGCGCAGGGCCTCCATGGCCTGTTCAATCTTGGAGTCGACCTCCCAGGCGTCAGCAGCGTCGAGCTCCTCCTGGAGCTTGCCCATCTCTTCCATGAGCTCGTCGGTGTAGTTGGTCGCCATCTCCTCGGCGATCTGCTCGAAGCGCTGCTTCTTTTCGAAGATGTCGCCCAGGCCCTCTTCGACGTTCTCGCGGACCGTCTTCTCCTCGTTCAGCGGCGGCTCCTGCTGCAGGATGCCCACGGTCGCGCCTGGGTCGTGGAAGGCCTCACCGTTGGAGGGCTGGTCCAGGCCGGCCATGATCTTCAGGATCGAGGACTTACCGGCGCCATTTGGTCCCACGACGCCGATCTTGGCGCCCGGGTAAAACATCATCGTGACGTCATCGAGGATGACCTTGTCGCCGTGCGTCTTGCGCACGTTCTTCATGGTGTAGATAAATTCGCCCACGGTGAACTACTTCAGCCTTTCCGTTGAAGAAAAAGTTCGATAAATCGCTGCCCCATAGTCTACGTGTTCGGCACCGATTTCAAGATTCCTCTGCTGCCCTACCTGATTCATCTCCTACTGCAAGACCAACGGCCGGGGCGCCCCCTTTCGCCCCGGCCGTTGTCTCCCCCGCTACCTGCGGATCCCCCCCGATTCCGCAGCCCCAAGCACAAGTTGCTTTTAGAACGGTGGTGCTGCCGCACCAACCAGCTCACGCTCCTCGTTCTCGCCTCCCTGTGCCGCGTCTTCTGCCGCAGCGCCTTCGGCCTGCGACGTGGCCACATCGGCGCCGTCCTGATCGGACTGCTGCTTATTACCCACCGGCTCCTCGCGTGTGACCGTCACCCGGCGCAGGCCCATGTCTGCGCCGACGTGGCTGGCCCGGATACGCAACGCGGAGCGCTTCTCCCCGCTATCCTGCGCCGTCCACGTGGACTGGTAGAGCCGACCGACCACCACGACCGGCATGCCCTTGTAGCCATCGCTCACCACATTCTGGGCCAGCTTCCCCCAGCACTGCACGGTGACGAAGGTGGGGCTGCCGTCCACCCACTGGCCATTGCGGTCCTGATAGCGGTGGTTGACCGCCATGCGGAACACGGCCATCGCCGCATCCTCCGTGCGGTGTTTCATCTCCGGGTTGCTCACCATGTTTCCGGTGAGGTGAATCGTTGCCATCTGGCTGCTCATCGTGGACCACTCCTTCTTCGCGTGAATTGCTTGTCCCCCACCGGCAGTTAGCTCCCCCGCCGGTAGGTCCTTCTTTGAGCACCACGCCGCGGATTCTGCTGCGGCGCGTAGCCATTGGTTTACCGAATGCCCCGGCCAGCGCACCTGATTCGCAGACCCACGCTGTGGATAGCGTTCCCGGCATGTGAGAAGTCCACAGAGCCACTCATGTGGCTCTTGACGGCTCGTGCCCGCCGTGATCTCCCCGCCACATTGCCCTGCAGGTCCACGGTGAATAACAAAGAAAAAGAACGCCACCAGGCGGAGCTGGTGACGTCCTCGAAAAGTAACGGTAACGGGGCTAGTCGGCGTCCTCGGCGGAAGCGTCGTCGGACTTAACGCCGGGCTCCGGGGCTTGGCCGTAAGCGCCCGGGATGTTCGCGCCATACTCCGGGGACGGCAGGTCGGTGAACTTCTGCCCCTTGCGGCGGCGGACCTGCTTGCGGCGGCGCTGCTTTTCGGTGTGCAGCTGGCTCTGCACGGACTCGGTCTCGTAGTCGGCGGTGTAATACTCCTTCTCGCCGAAGTCCCCGCCCTCGCCGGCCATGCTGGCCAACATCGCGTTATAGGCCTGCAGATCCTGGCCACCGGTGCGGTCCTGGTGGCGGTCGTAGCGCTTCGCCTCACGGTCCTCGGAGCGGTACCACTGCACACCGTGGGCAATGGACACGATCAGCAGCGGCAGCTCGCCCAGACCCCACGCGATCGCGCCTCCGACCCACTGGTCGTGGAGGATATCCACAGGGAAGGGGAAGTCCAGGCGCTGATAGTAATCCGCATTCATCGGGCTGCGCATCTGCATCAGGGCGATGCCGAACCAAGCGTGGAAGACCACGGAACCGAAGAGCACCAGCATCTTGTTAAACGCCGAGACCTGGCGCGGGGCGGCGTCCACCCCGATGATCACCCAGAAGTAGATATAACCCGAGATCAGGAAATGCCCGATCATGAAGAGGTGGCCGGAGTGGTTGCTGCCCATCCAGTCGAAGAGGGTGGACAGGTACAGCCAGTAGAAGCCCACGACGAACTGGATGCCCGCGACGATGGGGTGGGTCCAGAAGCGCGAAATCGGGTTGTTGATGAATACCACCAACCACTCGCGCGGCCCCGGCACCCCGTCGCGACCGGCGGCGGGAAGTGCTCGCAGGAAGAGGGTCATCGGGCCACCGAGCGCCCAACAGATCGGGACCACCATTGCCAGGATCATGTGCTGCAGCATGTGCGGGGAGAACATCGCCATCGCGTACATGCCCAGCCCGGAGCTCGTGGCGTAGAGAAGGAAGACGTTGCCGGCGGTCCACCACAGCAGACGGTTGAGTGGCCAATCCTGCCCCTTCTTGCGCAGCGTGAACCAGGCCCACATGTATAGCACTTGAAGGATGATCGCGCCCACGCCGTAGATCAAGTCCAGGCGGAACATGCCGAACATGTGCAGGTAGTTCGGTGGCTCGGTGATGCGGAAGCCCAGCAGAATGTCCATCGTGGTGATCTCGATTTGCTGCGGCAGTGGGGGCGGGATGCGGGACAGGGAGATGGCCACGCCGATAGCGCCCGCCATGACCAGGACCTCGCCGATCGCCAGGCGGCTAAACGCCTTACGCGCCTCGGCGGTGGAGCCACCACCCTCCCCCTCGGCGGCCTCCAGCTTCGGGATGATCGACTTGCGGTGCAGGTAACCACACACCAGCAGGACGATGCCGAGCACCGCCTTGGCGGTGATGACCAGGCCGTAGTCAGTGGTCAGCCACTCGGAGAAGCGCACGCGGATCGCAGCGTTCACCAGGCCGGAGAGAACCACCGCGACGAAAGCCCAGAAGGCCACGAAGCTATAGCGCTTCGTGATCAGCGCCAGGTGCGGGCCGCGGCGCTTCGCGTGCGCGACCAGGGCCATCAGACCACCAACCCACACGGCGGTGGCCATCACGTGCCACAGCAGGGAGTTCACGCCATAGTCGTGGTTACCGCCTGAGGCGGAGTGCCCCTCCAAGGCCAGTGGAATCATCGTGCACAGCGCCAAAGCCAGGAAAACCGGCTGCCAGATCCACTTTCGGGTCAGCAGGGAGAAGAACCACGTCAGCCCAGCGATGATCGCCACGGCCAGGAAGGCCTTGGCGGTGGAGACCTGCTGAATCGCCACACCCCACAGGTCCGGCTTGAGCGTTTCCTTCAGCGGCGAGCCCGAGACATCCGACATGTACATCGGGATCAGAATGAGGGAACAGACGGCCCACAGGAACATGCCCCACTGACCGGTACGGGCGGCGGCGTAGCCGTCGTAATCCAGGTAGCCGTCCTTACGCGGCGGGGTGCCGAAGGCGCTCATCAGGAACCCACCGATACCCATGCAGCCAATCAGCGTGGCGGCGGAACGCAGGAAAGGCAGGCCGAAGGTTGTCGCAGTACCCGGATCCGGCACACCGAGGGCAGCGAGGGACTCGCCCAAGAACTCGACGCTGATGACAGCGCCGACGATGCCAGCCACGAGCGCGGCGGCAACGTAGACGAGGATTGGCGGGCCTAGTTTCTGTGCACCGCTCCCCGATTGGGCGGGGGCAGAGGCGTTCTTCACAGGTGCAGACATGACTCACACAATACCCCCCGACCTGGTGATTACCATTTCCCCAGGCATCAACTAACCTATGGTGCGTAGCAGCACCCGGTAGCCGGGAACACGCTCGCTGCACGCCTCCGTAGCTCAGTGGATTAGAGCAGTGGGTTTCTACCCCATGTGTCGCGGGTTCGAATCCTGCCGGGGGCGCTTTTTGCTTTTAAGGGGCGGCTACCTCACTGGCGCCGGTGACCTAGGATTGACCCAGCACGGTTCTTAAAGGTTCACCGCCCGCGCATACCCCGCGTGGATTGTTGCGGTGAGCAGGAACCCCGCGCTGGCTTAAGCCTGCGCCCCCATCCGCCAACGTGAGGAGCCTTCTTGACCACCGAGCACAGCATCCCCTACCCCCGGGCTGGCACTTTCGCCCTCGTCACCGGCGCATCCTCCGGCATCGGCGAGGCCTTGGCCCTCGAACTAGGCCGCCGCGGGCACGAGCTCATCCTGGTTGCCCGCTCCACCGGCCCCATGGAGGCCATCGCCGAGCAGCTGCCCGGCCGGGACGTCCGCATCCGTTCTGTTGACCTTTCCGACGCCGCCGCCCGCGCGGAGCTCATCGCCGAGGTCGAGGACCTGGACGTCAACATCCTCATCAACTCCGCCGGCATCGCCACCTTCGGCGACTTCACCGACCTCGACTACGGCGGGGAACGCGCTCAGTTCGAACTGAACGCCACCGCACTGTTCGAGCTCACCGCCGCCGTCCTTCCCGGGATGTTGGCCCGCGGCGAGGGCGGCATCGTCAATGTTGGCTCCGCGGCCGGAAACATGGCGATCCCCGGCAACGCGACCTACGTGGGTACCAAGGCCATGGTCAACACCTACACCGAGGCCCTGCACTACGAGCTGAAGCCGAAGGGCATCAAGTGCACGCTGCTGGCTCCAGGCCCCGTGCGCGAGGAGGTCAAGGAGGAAGAAAAGAAGACCGGCGTGGATCGGGCGGTGCCGGACTTCGTCTGGACCACCTACGAGGACTGCGCCATCGAAACGCTGGAGGCGCTGGCCGCGAACAAGCTGCGCGTCGTCCCTGGCCCGCTGTCGAAGGCGATGAACTTCCTGTCCACCTACGTCCCCCGCCGCGTGAGCGCGCCGATCATGGCGAAGCTCTACCGCAAGATGGCGGCCGAGGTCGCGGCGGAGGAAGCGGCGCAGAAGCAGCAGAACTAAGAAGCAAGAACGAAGGAACCCAAGGAACACAGTGTCCACCCCTAATCAGGTAGCGAAGAACGACCGCATCGTCTGGGCAGACTGCGAGATGACCGGTCTGGACCCCGACCGTCACGTCCTGGTGGAGATCGCGGTGATCGTCACCGACGCCGAACTGCGCCCCCTCGACGAGGGCATCGACCTGGCCATCCACGCCACCGAGGACGAGCTCGCCGAGATGGATGACTTCGTGCAGAACATGCACGCCCGCTCGGGGCTGACGGAGCAGATCCGCGCGTCCACACTCTCTCTCGCGGAGGCGGAGCAGCAAGTGCTGGAGTATGTACAGCGTTACGTGGAGGTCGAGCGGGCGGCGCCACTGGCGGGCAACTCCATCGGCACGGATCGCCGCTTCATCGCGAAGTACATGCCGAAGCTGGACGAGTTCCTGCACTACCGCATGATCGACGTCTCCAGCATCAAGGAGCTCGCGCGCCGCTGGTACCCCAAGGTGTACGCGGGCCAGCCGCAGAAGGGGCTTTCCCACCGGGCGCTGGCTGATATCCAGGAGTCGATCCAGGAGCTCGCGTTCTACCGGCACGCGATCATGGTCGACGCGCCCGGCCCGGATAAGGGGCAGATCCTGGCGGCCGCTGAGGCAGCGGTCGAGCCCTGGGCCTAGGTCAGGGCTCTGGCTCGGCGCTCGCTCATAAGGACGACGCCGCGTTCCACGGGGTCACTGTTGTGCGGTTGCGCGGCGGGATGCCGGCAGGTTCCGGGGCCTCCACGCTGGCGTTTTGGCGCTTTTCTGGTTCTGGCCTAATATAGTTCTCGCTGTCTTAGAGCAGTGATGGTGACTGTAGTTCAGCTGGTAGAGCACCAGGTTGTGATCCTGGGTGTCGCGGGTTCGAGTCCCGTCAGTCACCCCAGAGAAAATCCCCGGCAGGTTAACCTGCCGGGGATTTTGCGTTGCCGTGGGACCTTCCACGAACCAGCGCCCCCTGCCCCCTGAGCACGCAACCCCGCATGCGGACCCCGCGACATTATAGTTAGAAGCCATGAAGCTTACTCTCGCTGCTGGTGACTCCCTCCCCATGAAGGGCGATAACACGATTCCGCCGGCATACGACCTCCTGTGGGCAGGGCTGGCGGTCGCTTGGGTCGTATTGCTAGCAACCGCGCTAATCCTGCTGTTCAAGGATCAGAACACGCCCCGAGCCGCCCTGCTGTGGTTCCTGGTGATCCTGGTGTTTCCGTTTCTCGGCTCGGTGGTCTACCTGGTCACGCGGAGCCGGAGGAAGCAACAACAGCGCCAGCAGGCTTAGGAGCGCGCTACGTCGAAGCCCGCCTCGTCAATGGCGGCGATGATCTGCTCCTCGCTGACGGTGCCGTCATTATCGAAGGTGGCGGTGCCCTTCTCAGCGGACACGGTGATGTCGCTGAGCCCGCCCAGCGCCGAGAGTTCCTCGGTCACCGCGGCCTCGCAGTGCCCGCAGCTCATGCCCTCAACCTTGTAGACCTGTGCAGCCATGACTGCTCATCCCTTCCTCTTTTTCCTGCTTTATTAATCCTCAGCGCGGGCGCACGGAGCGCCCCCGCTGGAGCACCACCAGCCTACGCGGGGCTGCCTGCTCGGTGCGGGCGATGGTCGGCTGCACCCGGTGGGCTAGAGTCAGATCCATCATGAAGCTCCCCCACCGTCCGCACCCTAGCCCCGCGGAGAAGTACGCCACCGTGGCCCAGCGCGCGGCTGCTGAGGTCATTAGGCGATATTCCACCAGCTTTTCCCTGGCCTCCTCCCTGCTGCGCGAGCCGGTGCGCACCCACGTGCGCAACCTCTACGCCATGGTGCGGGTGGCCGACGAGGTCGTCGACGGGGTCGCCGCCGGTGCCGGACTGAACGCCGAGGCCACCCGCGCCACCCTCGATGCCTACGAGCAAGCGGTGTACCAGGCCTGCGACCGCGGCTTCAGCACGGACCTGGTGCTGCACGCCTTCGCCCGGACCGCCAACGAGTGCGGGATCGAGGACGCCGACCTGCGGGACTTCTTCACCTCCATGCGTCAGGACACCCTCGTCGCGGTTCACGACGCCGCGAGCGTCGACTCTTATGTCCACGGTTCCGCCGAGGTCATTGGGCTGATGTGCAACGCCATCTTCGCCGCGGACTCCGCCGGTCGCGGGCGCCCGTGGTCCGCGCAGCGCCGCAGCCGGGCCAACGAAGGAGCGCTGGCCTTGGGGCGGGCTTTTCAGAAAGTGAATTTCCTCCGCGACATGGCCGAGGACACCCAGAAGCTGGGCCGGAACTACGTCTCCGGCGAGGCGATGACCGACCAGCCTGCGAGCCCGGGCGATCCGTCCCACACGAACAACGCCACCAGTGCCACCCCACGCGAGACCCCCGCCCCCGCAGCCGCTCCCCTCACCATGCAGCAGAAGGCCGCCTATATCGCAGATATCCGCGCCGACCTCACCCTGGCGGAGAGCACCATCGGCCTGCTGCCCGCCACCGCGCGGGCAGGAGTTGCGGCCGCCCACGCGCTGTTCGCCGAGCTCACTGAGCTGCTGGACCAGGCCAGCGTCGAGGAGATCATGGCGGGCCGAATCCGGGTCTCCGCACCCCGCAAGGCCGCCGTCACCGCCCGGGCCGCGGCCCGGGCGTGGCGTGCCTAAGCCTCCGTTTTAGTACTGCGGGCCGTCGTCGGCGTTACCGGCCTTCCAGGTCTTCCAATCAATGTTCCAGTCCCCCAGGCCGTCGTAGCCCGGCAGCGTCGGGCCGGTCGAGTTCTTCACCGTGACGATATCCCCGCGCTTGAAGTTCTGGTACACCCAGTTCGCGTTCTCCATGGACAGGTTGATGCAGCCATGCGAGGTGTTTTGGCTGCCCTGCGCCCACACCGACCATGGGGCTGCGTGGATGTAGATCCCGGAGTAACTCATCTGGGTCGCGTAGGACACGTCCGTGACGTACCCGCCCTCAGCCTCGGAGTAGCCGAAGGTATTGGAGTCCATCGTTAGCGCCTCGTACTGGTCGCCGATCTGGTATACGCCGTTCGGGGTCGCCCACTGCGTGTTATCGCGGCCGTTGGATGTCGGCATCGTCTTCAGCGTCTGACCGTTCTTCGTCACGGTCATCGTCTTCGCAGCGTCGTCGACGACGGCGCGGATGTCGTCCCCGATGGTGAACTTCGCCTTACGGTCGTCCGCGGAGTACAGGCCGTCGCCGAAGTCCACGCCGCGCAGCTTCGCGTCCACGGTCACGGTGGTTCCCGGCTTCCAGTAGTTCTCCGGGCGCCAGCGGACCTCAGTGTTGCTGATCCAGTAGAACGCTCCTTCCACCTTCGGTTCGGTCTTGATGCTGATCGCGTCCTGGACAGCCTTGCGGTCCGTGGGGACGGAGTCGAGCTTCAGTGCGATGGACTGGCCTACGCCCACCGTGGCCCCGTCCAGCGGCGCGAGATAAGCGTTGGTCAGGACGTTGGGCTGGATCGTGGTGAAGGTCTGGTTCAGGTCCGTCTCATCGTTGGTGGCTGTGAGCGTGTAGGCCGAGCCGTATTCCATCCCTCCCGTGCTGCGCCATTCGGTCTTGTCCTTGCTGAGCTTGCCTTCGATGACGTTGCCCGCGCCGTCGGTCAGGCTGACGTCGGACATTGCCTTGTCGGAGGTCAACGTCACGGTCTCGGTGGGGTTGACACCCTCGGCTCCGTCCTTAACGGAGGCGGTGATTCCGACCTTCTTCTCCTGCGCTTCTTCCGTAGCCGGGGCGTCGTCCTTCGTACGCTCGGTGTCAATCGTGCACGCACCGAGCGTGACGAGGCTGGCTGCCGCCACGGTGGCAAGGATGGCACGGCGAGGGTTCAATGCACGTCCGGCCTGGCGCTGACCGATTCGCGAAAGAAAGGACATCATGGGCTCCCTGGTAGGGCGCTGCCGGTTTCCAGCCTTCCCCAGTGGTGTCCGCTCACACGGTGGACGGGCATGGGAAACCTTCGGCAGCAGTTCGCGCGGGCTCCTGCCACCGCGGTGGGTGGCGGGTCCGCTGGCAATTTCTAATACCCGCTTAGCTTAGCCGGTCGGTCAGACAAACCGGGTGCGCAACGTGGCAAGTGTTAGAACACTGTTATAAAAGCACCGTTTTCCTAGGTGACCTGGCGATTTGCCAAGTTTTAAAAAGCCTAATATAGTTTCATCTCGTTGCCACGGAGAGCACATGCAAGGCAGTGTTCACCTCGCAGCAAGATGGGCCATTAGCTCAGTTGGTTAGAGCAACTGACTCTTAATCAGTGGGTCCGGGGTTCGAATCCCTGATGGCCCACCACTGATAATCCCCCGGCAGGTTTTCCTGCCGGGGGATTTCTTTATTCCTAGGCGTTGAACTTATAACCGAGCCCGCGCAGAGTCACCAGCAGCTCCGGCTTCGACGGGTTCTCCTCAATCTTCGTGCGCAGCCGCTTGACGTGGACATCCAGCGTCTTCGTATCGCCCACGTAGTCAGATCCCCACACGCGGTCAATCAGCTGCTCACGGGTCATCACGCGACCGGCGTTGCGCACCAGCATCTCCAGCAGCTCGAACTCCTTCAGTGGCAGCTGCATATCCTCCCCACGCACCGTGACCACATAGCGGTCCACGTCCACGCGCACTCCCCCGGCCTCCAGCACATTGCTGCCGCCCTCCGACCCCTGCGCCTGGCCGCGGCGCAGCACCGCCCGGATACGAGCCAGCAGCTCACGGGAAGAGTACGGCTTCGTCACATAATCATCCGCCCCCAGCTCCAGGCCGACGACCTTATCGATCTCCGTGTCCTTCGCCGTCAGCATGATGATCGGAACCATGGACTTCGCCCGGATCGCCCGGCACACCTCCGTCCCCGGCAAGCCAGGAAGCATGAGGTCCAGCAGGATGATGTCCGCACCGTGCAGCTCGAACATCTCGACAGCCTTCAGACCGTCCTCCGCGATCGAGACGTCATAGCCCTCCCGCTCCAGCAGGTAGGACAGCGGATCGGACAGGGACTCCTCGTCCTCAACCAACAGAATCTTCGTCATTTTCCTTATTCCTTCTCTTACCTACCGACGGCCTAGCCGCCAGTCACTACTTCGCTGGATGCTTCGTTGTCGTACTGCCGGTCGAGGTGTGCAAGTGGCAGGAGCACGGTGAAGGTCGAACCCTCACCCTGGCGGCTCCACACCTTGATCTTGCCGCCGTGCGTGGCGACGATGTGCTTCACGATCGACAGCCCCAAGCCGGTACCGCCCGTATTACGGGAACGCGCCGGGTCGACCCGGTAGAAGCGCTCGAAGATACGGTCCGTCTCCTTCGAGCTCATCCCGATGCCGTGGTCCGTTACGATCACCGCTGCGGAATTGCCACGGCGCTCAGTGCTGATACCGATCTCAGTGTCAGCGCTGGAGTAATTGACCGCATTATCCACCAGGTTGCGCACCGCCTTAGCCAGCAAATCGAAGGAGCCCTCCACCCGCAGGTCAGGGTTCAGCGCAACGTTGATCGTGATGTTTTTGGACTCCGCGTTCGTCCGTGCCCGATCGATCGCTTCCTCCACCACGTCGGAGACCTCAATGACGGCGGAAGACTCGAGCTCCTCGTTGTCCTGGACCTGGGAGAGGTCGATGATCTCCTGCACCAGGTGAACCAGCCGGGTGGATTCCTTCTGGATCTTGCCCCCGAAGCGGTGCACCGCCTCCGGGTCATCGGAATAATCCGTCACGGCCTCGGCCAGCAGCGAAATCGCGCCGATGGGAGTCTTCAGCTCGTGGGAAACATTGGCCACAAAGTCGCGGCGCACGGCCTCGACGCGGTGGAACTCCGTCTCGTCATCGCACAGCACCAGCACATAGCCCTTACCCAGCGGGGCGACGCCCGCGTGAAGAAAACGGCGGGAGTATTCGTTCGCGTCGTGCTTAATGACGAAGTTGACGTCCTCGTAGATACGGCGGTCCGCAACGCGAGCCACCGTCTCTTGCAACTGCGGTGCCCCGAAGGCGGGACCGTCGACCAGGCCCAGAGCGTAGGCCGCGGTGGAGGCCTTGATCACCGCACCGTCCGAGTCGATGACGATGGCCGCGCTGGGAAGTGCGGCCAGGACCTCGTCCATGCCCGCGGGCAGCCCCTCGTCCGGGTCAGTTTCGACGACCTGCCGGCGACGCCCGACCGCCCGGAACAGAAGACTGAGCAGAAGACCTAAAACAACGCCGACCGCACCAGCGATAAGCGAAATGAGCAACACATCCACGCCACCACTCTAAACTGCAAGCAGGCGGCTGACCACGGAGCGGGTGGGGCTGAGCGCAAGGTTTCGTGTGGAATTCACACCACTGAAACTCCGAGTTCACCTCGGGCTGCAAGCCTCGTCTTTGATGTCGTGGGTCTCGCCCACACTGGATTTGTAAAGAAAGGACCTCGAGTGCGCGAAGTCTTCCGCAACGAACTCGAATCTATCGCAGACAGCCTCGTCGAGATGGCCGAGAAGGCCACTTCAGCCATGGAGAAGTCCGTGGAGGCGCTGCTCAATAATGACCTGGAACTGGCCCAGCAGGTCATCAGCGATGATGATTCCATTGACGGCATGCAGGCAGACCTGGACCAGCGCTCCGCTGAAGTCCTGGCACTGCAGGCCCCGGTCGCCGCTGACCTGCGCGTGGTCATCTCCGCGCTCAAGATGTCCGTGGCTATCGAGCGCATGGGCGACCTCGCCCGCCACATCGGCTCCCTGGTCCGCATCCGCTACCCGGAGAACGCTCTCCCAGACCAGTTCCGCGACGTGTTCACACACATGGGCTCCACTGCTGTGCGCATCGGCCGTGCCCTCGTCCAGCTGCTCACCGAGCCAGGTACCTCCGCCGTTCCGATGATCGCGGCCATCGATGAGGAGATGGATACCCTGCATCTGCGGGTGTTCACCATCATCGGCGAACTGGCCCGCAGCGAGATTTCCCCAAGCCAGATCGCGGACGTCACCCTCATCTCCCGCTACTTCGAGCGTTTCGGCGACCAGGCGGTCAATGTCTCCCACCGCGTCGAGTACCTGCTGACCGGCAGCTTCGAGCCGGTTCTGGCGGGCATGTACGACACCCAGAGCGGGCGCAAGCCACTGACCGGCACCCCGGAGGAGACGCAGGAAGACGCACAGAACTAAGCCGCAACGATGACGTGGCTGCGCACGCCGCCACTCAATCTCCTGGCCCGGGTTGGTTAACGAACCCGGGCCAGCGGCGCCCTCAAAGCGAAAACCAAGCCCAAAATATAGCCCCTGAGCTGTGATAACCAAAACTTCACCTAAGGTTCACTTAAAAGGGAACCGGTCGTCACCCACGCCTTTTATCTTTTCATTTGTATCGGGGAAAACCCGCACGTAGTTGAAAGAAGAAAGGCTCCTTACGTGAAGCTCAACCGCCTCGCTCCAGCTGCAGTCCTAACTGCAGCCACTCTCACCCTGACCGCCTGCGGCGGAAACTCCGCCACCGGCGACCAGGAGGCTGGCTCCGGCAACGATGGCCAGCAGGTCTCCGGCAGCCTCGTTGGCATCGGCGCATCCTCCCAGAAGGCCGCCATCCAGGCGTGGACCACCGACTTCTCTGCTCAGAACTCCGGCGCGAACATCAACTACTCCCCGGATGGCTCCGGCGCAGGCCGCAAGCAGTTCCTGGCAGGCAAGGCCGACTTCGCTGGCTCCGACGCCTTTATGGACGAAGACGAGATCGCACAGTCCAAGAAGGTCTGTGGCGAAAACGGCGCCTTCGAGTTCCCGGTCTACGTCTCCCCCATCGCCATCGCCTTCAATCTCAAGGGCGTGGACAAGCTGAACCTCGACGCCGCCACCGCTGCGAAGATCTTCGCTGGCAAGATCACCAAGTGGAATGACCCGGCGATCGCCGAGCTGAACCCGGAGGCAGACCTCCCGGACACCAAGATCACCGCCGTCCACCGCTCCGACGAGTCCGGCACCACCAAGAACTTCACCGACTACCTCAACAAGGCCACTGAGGCCGAGTGGCCACACGAGGCCGCCGAGGAGTTCCCGGCTGAGTACGGTGGCGAGGCCGCACAGGGCACCGACGGTGTGGTCTCCCTCGTCGCTGACACCGAGGGCGCGATCGGCTACGCCGACGCCTCCGCCATCTCCGACGACATGGGCAAGGCCGCCATCAAGGTCGGCGAGGACTTCGTCGAGTACACCCCAGAGGCTGCTGCCAAGGTCGTCGACGAGTCCCCGGTCGCCGAGGGCCGCCACGAGGGCGACATCGCCGTCGAGCTGAAGCGCGACATCGACGCCGAGGGTGCTTACCCAATCGTCCTGGTCTCCTACCACATCGTCTGCTCCAGCTACGACAGCCAGGAGAAGGTCGACCTGGTCAAGGCCTGGGAGAACTTCGTCGTCAGCGAGGAGGGCCAGCAGTCCGCAGCAGACAACGCCGGCTCCGCCCCGATCTCCGATGAGCTTCGCGGCAAGATCACCAAGGTCCTCGACCAGATCGAGGTCAAGAAGTAACAACGCCGCGCAACTGACGCACGCAGAACACGAGGCTGGGTTGGTCTTTCGAAAACACCTCTCGAATGACCAACCCAGCTTCACGTGCGAATCAGCCACTTTGATTTGCACCCCATATCACCCCTCACTCACCCCGCACAGGAGCTCTCTTGTCAGCTGACACAGCCACCGCTGCGCCCGCGAAGCAGGCAAAGAAGGGACCCGTCGTTAGGCCCGGGGACAGAATCTTTTCTTTCCTCGCCCTCGCCGCTGGCGTCCTGATCCTCGCCATCCTCGCTGGTGTCGCGTTCTTCCTCTTCCTGCAGTCCACGGACACCATCAAGGCTTCCTTCGACGACCCGACGACTATCACCGGTGGCCGTGGCTTCCTCGCCTACGTCTTCCCGCTGATCATCGGCACGTTGATCTCCGCGATCATCTCCCTGATCGTGGCCACCCCGTTCGCCATCGGCATCGCCCTGTTCACGACGCACATGGCTCCCCGCAAGCTGGCCCCGGTGCTGGGGTACACGATCGACCTGCTGGCAGCCATTCCGTCCGTCGTCTACGGCCTCTGGGGTCTGGCGCTGTCCGGTCGCTTCGTCCCGCTCTACGAGTGGTTCGCGAAGTACCTGGGGTGGATCCCGATCTTCTCCCCCGACGACGACGGCGCGGTCTCTCAGACCGGCCGCACCCTGCTCACCGCCAGCCTGGTGCTGTCCATCATGATCCTGCCGATCATCACCTCCCTGGTCCGCGAGGTATTCCTGCAGACTCCACGCCTGCAGGAAGAGGCAGCCTTGGCTCTCGGCGCAACCCGCTGGGAAATGATCCGCATGGCCGTGCTGCCCTTCGGTATCTCCGGCATCGTCTCCGCAGTGATGCTGGGCCTCGGCCGCGCGCTCGGCGAGACCATGGCAGTGGCCATGGTGCTCTCCTCCGGTGGCCTCATCGTCTCCCTGCTGCTGTCCGGTAACCAGACCATCGCGGCAGAGATCGCGCAGAACTTCCCAGAGGCAGCGGGCCTGCGCATGTCCGAACTCATCTCGATCGGCCTGGTTCTGTTCACCATCACCCTGATCGTGAACATGACCGCGCGCTGGATCGTCGCACGCACGACCGTCAAGGGGCACTGATCTCATGGCTGACAAGAAGAACACCGCAACCGTTGATGCTCCACGCGAGGGAGCACAGGCCCCCGCGAAGGGCAACAGCAGCGCCTCGCACTTGGTCGTCAACCACCTGCCGAAGGGGGCTCCCTACGCCATCATCGCTGGCTCCGTCATCGCCGCGATCGTCGTCACGGCCCTCATCTCGGATGGTTTCTCCATCGCCCTGGCCGCCTTCCTGGCCGGCCTGTTCAACCTAGTGGTGACCTTCGCCTGGTCCGCCGCCGTCGAGGGCAAACGCAAGGCCGTGGACCGCGTGGCCACCGTGCTCGTCTCCTCCGCCTTCGCCCTCGCGCTGGTGCCACTGGTCTCCCTACTGTGGATGGCTATCGAAAAGGGTGGCCCGGTGCTGATCGAAAACAGCTCCCTGCTGAACCGCTCCATGGAGGGCATGAAGGGCATCTACGATAAGGAGTTCGCGGCCGGCGAGTCCGAGCTCATGGGTGGTTTCCACCACGCGATCGTCGGTACCCTGCTGATCACCCTCGCCGCGGCGATCATCTCCATCCCGGTCGGTGTGCTCTGCGCGATCTACCTGGTGGAGTACGCCAACGACAAGAAGTCCGGCGCACTCGGCCGTGCCATCACCTTCTTCGTGGACGTCATGACGGGCATCCCGTCCATCGTCGCTGGTCTGTTCGCGTTCTCCCTGTTCTCCACGGTGATCGAGCTGGTCGCCCCAGAGAACCTGACGGCCGCTAAGTCCGGTATCTCCGCCGCCGTGGCGCTCTCCGTGCTCATGATCCCGGTCGTGGTTCGTAACACGGAGGAGATCCTGCGACTGGTGCCGCACGACCTGCGCGAGGCCTCCTACGCCCTGGGCGTGCCGAAGTGGAAGACCATCATGAAGATCGTCCTGCCGACCGCGATCTCCGGCATCCTGTCCGGCATCACCATCGCCATCGCTCGTGTCATCGGTGAGACCGCCCCGATCATGGTCACCGCGGGCTTCGCCGCGAGCGTGAACTGGAACGTCTTCTCCGGCTGGATGTCCACCCTGCCGACCTTCATCTACGACTCCGTCACCCGCCCGACCGCACCTGGTACCGCGGCCATCGCGTCCACCGACCGTGCCTGGGCCGCAGCCCTCCTGCTCATTGTCATCGTGATGCTCCTCAACCTCGGCGCCCGCATCCTGTCCAAGGTGCTCGCCCCGAAGTCCGGCCGCTAAGGCCGCCGGGAGATGGCGCTCCCGGGCCCAACCCCGAGAGCAACACCCCAAAAAGAAGAACTTAATCACTCACGCCGAGCCGGCGACGTCCCAAAGAAGCCGGTTCCCCGCCCACCCGAAGCGGTGCGCACACAAAACACTGGAGGAAAAATGTCTAAGCAAATCGACATCGAGGATCTGAACATCTTCTACGGCGATTTCCGCGCGGTCGAGGGGGTGACCATGACCATCGAGCCGAAGTCCGTGACCGCGTTCATCGGCCCGTCCGGCTGTGGTAAGTCCACCGTGCTGCGCACCCTGAACCGCATGCACGAGGTCATCCCTGGTGCCCGCGTCGAGGGCAGCGTGAAGATGGATGGCAAGGACATCTACGGCCCCGGCGTTGACCCGGTCAACGTCCGCCGCGAGGTGGGCATGGTCTTCCAGAAGGCCAACCCCTTCCCCACCATGTCCATCCAGGACAACGTGCTGGCCGGCATTCGTCTGAACAACAAGAAGCTCTCCAAGTCCGAGGCCGACGAGCTGACCGAGAAGGCACTGCGCGGCGCGAACCTGTGGGAGGAGGTCAAGGACCGCCTGGACAAACCGGGCTCTGGCCTGTCCGGTGGTCAGCAGCAGCGCCTGTGCATCGCGCGTGCCATCGCCGTGGAGCCAGAGGTCCTGCTCATGGACGAGCCGTGCTCCGCGCTCGACCCGATCTCCACCCTGGCTATCGAGGACCTGATTAACACGCTGAAGGACCGCTTCACCGTCGTCATCGTGACCCACAACATGCAGCAGGCCGCGCGTGTGTCCGACAAGACCGCGTTCTTCAACATCGCGGGTGCCGGCAAGCCGGGCAAGCTGATCGAGTTCAACGACACCAAGCAGCTGTTCAGCAAGCCGGATAAGGAAGAGACCCAGAACTACATCTCTGGCCGCTTCGGCTAAACCTGCGCTGGGGCTTCTTGAAGGGGTCTGTCGGGACGTTCCCGGCAGGCCCCTTTTCCCATTATTACCCGGGCGCACGAACCGACCACGGGCCCTAAACTCGATCGAAAAATACTCGCAGGCCCAACCCAGCTGACGGGCTCAACCTCGGCGGCCACCCCGTCACTCGCTGCTCGGTGGTAAGACGGTGGTGATGACTAACTCGAATCACACCCCACTGTCCCTGATCGACTTCGCGCTGATCTTCGACGGCGAACGCCCCGGCGCCTCCTTCGAACGCTCCGTGAGCTTCGCCCAGCGCGCCGAGCAGCTCGGCTTCAAGCGCATCTGGTACGCCGAGCACCACAACATGCGCTCCATCGCCAGCTCCGCGCCGGCGGTGCTCATCGCCCACGTCGCGGCGAACACCAACTCCATCAACCTGGGCGCGGGCGGCGTGATGCTGCCGAACCACTCCCCTCTCGTTGTCGCCGAGCAGTTCGGCACCCTCGCGGAGCTGCACCCCGGCCGCATCGATCTGGGTCTTGGCCGGGCACCCGGCACCGACCAGAACACCCTCCGCGCCCTGCGCCGCGACCCGCGCAATGCGGAAAACTTCCCCAGCGACGTCGCCGAACTCAACGGCTACCTCACGGACCGCTCCGTCGTCCCTGGGGTGCGGGCAGT
>NZ_JASLIP010000024.1 GCF_030152825.1 Corynebacterium sp. | reverse complement strand
GCCAGCGTAATCAGCAGCCCGAATACGCCCACCGCCATGAACTGCGGCAGCTGGATCCACCAGGGCTGCTTATGGTGGCCCTTGAAGGTCCAGTAGCGGTTGAGCACGAAGTTCCACACGTTCGCGACGAGGAAAGCCAGCACCGAAAATAGGTGGTACCAGCGCATATTCCACTGCGTGTTCAGCAGCTGGAAGAGCACTTCGAGGTCGTCGATGCCAAAGCCCTGATCGAAGAGCTTCTTCGACAGCACAAAGACTGCCTGGTTGACCACGAAGCCACTGGCACCAACGAGGCCGAAGCGCAGAAACTGCCGCGCGATGGCCTTGGAGCGAGCCAAACGCCCTGCGGGCGTGGGCTTCGCAGCGGTACGCGGCTGCGGCTGGGTGTGGTCGTTGGGAGTCTCTGGCACGCAGGTTAGATTACGCGGATTTCCTGCCGGATTGTTACTCCCCCGCCGCCCGCTCGGGCGTTATCTTGGCCACTCCCTCGCTGGCCAGCGCGCCATTATAACGACCGCATTCCCATTTTTACGACGCCGCCCCAGCAGCTCCGCGGTCATGTCACGGTTCACGACCGTGCGGTCTTACTGCGCGCATCTGCCGGCGCGGGGCCAGACCCTGCTCCCGGAGCCCACGCTGACCGTCGCCTCCGTTTAGCCCCACAGGCGGATCGGCACCCAGCGGGGCTGGTCGGGTTCGTTCTTCAGCCGGCGCTTACGCACGGCCTCGAAGGCAGCCCAATCCCGGTTCCAGGTCCTCACCCCGCGCGCCAACGCGAGCACGCTGGTCACGGCTTTTTCCGCGTCTGTGTCCAGGCCCTGTGGCGGGTGTCCCTCCACCGGTTCGATGGGTCGGACCTCTCCCCAGCCCGTGGACTTCTTGCCATTGGACTCCTCGAACTCGGCCTTAGCCTGCTCGACTGCGGCCTCGGCCGCTTCCTGGCTAGCAGCAACGTCCACGAGGTGGAGCTCGCCTTCCGCCAGGCCGCCGTAGGTGATGTCCCCTTCTGAGTCCTCGGTTAGGAAGACCGGGTGCACGAGCAGCAGCCGCGCCACCGCGGCCGGATCATCGCGCCCCTCAATCCACTCGGCCTCCCCCGCGAAGCCCTGCACCCCGTCGGGCCCCAGCAGCCAGGCACCGGAGAAGTCGCCGCGCGTCAGCTCCGGGTCGGTTTCGACCTGCCAGATCGCGGTCGTCTCCCCCACCCGGCAGGCGACCAGCACCGGCGGGTAGTACGTGATCGGCCCGGGGGTATCCTCCGGCCGGTCGGAGGGCGCGACCGCCAAGGTTGGGGTGGGTGTCAACGCCACCCCGCCCGAGGTCTCGGTACTGGACGTCTCGGTGCTCGAAGTCTCGGCATCCGAGATGTCGGCGCTGGCCTTCTGTGCTTCACTCGCTGGGCTCATGACCTCGATCTTAGCGACCGCCCCAGACACGCCCCGCCAGCCGATCCCCACAGCCTTCGCTCACCCCAGCGCGGACGCCCCGCCCGCACGCGGGCTGAACCGCGCACCGCGCGCCGCCGGTCACCTCGCTGGTCGCTGCCCGGTCGCCTCGCTAGTCACCGCGCCGGTCACCTCGCCCGGCGACCGCCCGCGCGCCCCGCCCGTTCCGCGGTCTCCCGGTCCGCCACCACCGCGGCCGCCGCAATCACTCCGGAGATCCCGCCCCACGCGGCATTGGGGTACTCCACGCCCCGCGATTCCAGCGCCTTCACACCAGCGCGCTGAATCGCGCGGTCGATGCGCACCCCCGCCGTCACGGCAAGGACAAGCAACGCCGCCGCCCCTGGCAACACGGCGTAAGGCGGCAGGCTGAATACCCGGTCCCACCAGCGGGGATCATTCGGCGGCCAGATTTCCTCTGCTTCCTCCCCGTCATCGTCGGCCGCACCGTCAGCAACCGCACCGTCATCAACCGCGACGTCCGGGACGACGTCGTCGTTGAAGGCATCGCCATCGACGGCGACGTCCTCCCCCGCAGCGAGGTCGGCGACGTCACCGTCCAGCGGCACAGACCCTGCCTGGCGGGCGCGGGCGTCGTCGAGGAGCTTGCGCAGTTCGGCGGTCTGCCTGCTCTCTTGCGAGAACTCCTCCTTCGCGAATTCCATCGTGTCCACGGTGGAACGCACCACATACGGGCCGATTCCGGCGACCAGTGCGGCGCCCCGCAGCCAGCCACGGCGCCGACCGGCGGGTAGGAAGTCCTTGATGCCGTAGAACGCAGCCGTGCCTGCGGCGGCGGCCAGAGCTTCAAACGCGAGTGGTGGTTTCTTCATGCTCAGCATTTTACCCCGGCGACCAGACGCGCCCCTGGCTGGACCGCAGCAGCTGGCGGGGCGTGTCTGCCACCCCGGCTAGAATCCTTAGGCATGGCAGGACTCTTCGAAAAACTCAGCACAGGCCTCTCCAATATCGTCGGCAAGCAGCCGAAAGAGCAGAAGGAGCCACCGATGCGGGTCGGTGGTGTCGGGGAGGACACGACCTATGAGGCCGCGGAGCGCACGCAGCTTCCACTGAACTCGTGGATGACGCGGATGATGGCCCAGGAGCTGCCGATCATGGATTCGGTGAGCCGCCAGCGGGTGCGCGATATCCTGCGCGACTATGACGGCCCGAAGATCACCAGCGTCGAGGAGCTCCCGGAGGAGATCCGCACAATCATGGACCTGTACTAGCGGGACCGACCAGCACGCAGACATGCGCCTAACTCGCAGATATAATGGTATGTAGCTGTTTTGATGCTCGCGGCGCCCGCTTGATGCCCGTGCTGTCCCCGGCATGGCGCTGCCGTGGCAGACATGTTGAAGAACGAAGGATTCTTATGCGTTTTGCACTCGACGTTGTGGTCACGGCCGTCGCGCTGTGGCTGGTCACCCTGGTTATTCCTGGCGTTTCCGTGATGGGCGGTGTGGGCGCCTTCATCTGGGCCGCGCTGGTGTTCATGTTCGTTAACGCCTTCATCGCCCCGGTCGTGCGGCTACTCAGCCTGCCGCTGCGCATCCTCACCCTGGGGCTGTTCTCGTTGATCGTGAACGCGCTGCTGTTCGCCCTTGTCGGTTGGATCTCCAGCGGCATCGGCAACGGCCTGGTGGTCAGTGGCTTCTGGGCGGCGTTCTTCGGCGCGATCTTCATGGCTATCGCCACCTGGATCGTGGAGGGAACGCTCAAGGCCATCGGACTGCGCTCCGCCCTCTAACCTCGCTCGCGGCTCTGGCGGGATAACTCGCGCCCCACCCGGCGCGCCACCTCTCCTGTCATCTCACCCTTGATGCGACCAGGCGCGGCCCCGTCCGGCGCGTGAAGCTGCCCACCCGCGCGCTATCCACGCGTTTTAGTGAGATTCGCGACATCATGGATTTGTACTAGCGAACCGACTGTTTTAGCAGGCTATTCGCAGCCTGCGGCGCTACGCTTGAAAGCCATGAGCATCCATACAACTACAAAGACCCTGACCGGTTGGGGCCGCACTCAGGCCACCACGGCAGAGGTGCTGTCCACGCCAGATGTGGAGACCATCGCGAAGGCCGTGGCCCAGGTCGCGGACGATAATGCGGATAAGCCCAGCCACCTGCAGCGCGGCGTCATCGCCCGCGGGATGGGCCGCAGCTACGGCGACCCGACCAACAACGCCGGCGGTCTCGTCATCGATATGCGGGAGCTCAACAAGATCCACGACATCGACCCGGACACGGCGATCGTGGACGTTGATGCCGGGGTGACGCTCGACCAGCTGATGAAGGCCGCCCTGCCCTACGGCCTGTGGGTCCCCGTCCTGCCGGGTACCCGCCAGGTCACCATCGGTGGCGCGATCGGGCCGGATATTCACGGCAAGAACCACCACTCCGCGGGATCCTTCGGCGACCACGTCCTGTCCATGGAGCTGCTCGTCGCCGACGGCCGCGTCCTGCACCTGGAGCCGGAGGGCACCCCGGATGACCCGAAGGGTGAGCTGTTCTGGGCCACCGTCGGCGGCATGGGGCTGACCGGCATC
Source organism: Corynebacterium sp. (assembly GCF_030152825.1). Lineage (GTDB taxonomy): Bacteria > Actinomycetota > Actinomycetes > Mycobacteriales > Mycobacteriaceae > Corynebacterium. The sequence goes on along the minus strand of NZ_JASLIP010000024.1, from coordinate 1,613 downwards.
ATCCTGCGCGCCCGCATCGAGATGACGCGCACGGAGACCGCCTACTTCATCGCGGACACCGACCGCACGAACACGCTGGACGAGACGATCGAGTTCCACTCCGACGGTTCGGAGCACAACTACACGTACTCTTCCGCCTGGTTCGACGCGATCTCCGGCGGCAAGAAGCTCGGCCGCTCCACCATCTCCCGCGGTTCCCTGGCAACCCTGGACCAGCTGAAGGAGTTCGCCCCGAAGCTGGCGAAGGACCCGCTGAAGTTCAATGCCCCGCAGCTGATGACCGTGCCGGACATCTTCCCGTCCTGGACGATGAACAAGCTCTCCCTGATGGCGATCGGCGAGGCGTACTACATGATGGGCTCGCCTGCGCGGAACCAGATCCAGAACCTCACGCAGTTCTACCAGCCGCTGGACCTCATCGGCGAGTGGAACCGCGGCTACGGTTCCAAGGGCTTCCTGCAGTACCAGTTCGTCGTCCCGACGGAGGCGGTGGAGCCGTTCAAGCAGATCATCCGCGACATCCAGGCGTCCGGCCACTACTCCGCGCTGAACGTTTTCAAGCTCTTCGGTGAGGGCAACCGCGCGCCGCTGAGCTACCCGATGAAGGGCTGGAACGTGTGCGTGGACTTCCCGATCCGCCCGGGTCTGGGTGCGTTCCTGGACGACCTGGATCGCCGCGTCATGGAGTTCGGCGGCCGCCTGTACCTGGCGAAGGAGTCCCGCACCTCCGCGGAGAACTTCCACAAGATGTACCCGGGTCTGCCTGGCTGGCTGGAGACCCGCCACAACATCGACCCGACGGGCGTGTTCGCATCCGATATGTCCCGCCGCCTCGAGCTGCACTAAACACCGACGAGCCTTTTAAAGGAGTTATTTCATGATTGATGCTGTTGGAAAGCCCCAGTCCATCCTGCTGCTCGGCGGTGCGTCCGACATGGGTCTGGCCGTGGTGGAGGAGTTCCTCTCCCGTGGCCCGGCGCGCGTGGTTCTGGCTGCCCGCGAGGGCGAGAGCCTGGACGACGCCACCCGCCGTTGCCAGGCCGCCGGTGCGTCCGAGGTGGAGACCCTGGCCTTTGATGCGGTGGATTTCGATTCCCACCCGGCGGTCATCGACAAGGCCTTCGAGGCCGGCGATATCGATATCGCGATCGTCGCGTTCGGCATCCTGGGCGATAACGAGAAGCAGTGGCAGGACCAGAGGCTCGCCGTGCAGGCAGCACAGGTGAATTTCACCGGCGCGGTTTCGGTCGGTGTGCTGCTGGGCCAGAAGATGAAGGAGCAGGGCCACGGCCAGATCGTCGCCTTCTCCACCGTCGCGGGTGAGATGGTGCGCCGTTCGAACTTTGTGTACGGCTCCACGAAGGCCGGCACAGACGGCTTCTACCGCCTGCTCGGCGAGGCGCTACGCGGCACTGGGGTGCGCGTGCTGACCGTGCGTCCGGGACGGGTCCGCACGAATATGACGAAGGATTTGGACGACGCCCCGCTGACCGTCGATAAGACCGATGCGGCGAAGGCGATCGCCAAGGCGGTGGACGAAAGAAGACGATCGTCTGGGTCCACCCGCAGTTCCGCCCGATCATGCTGGTGCTGAAGCACCTGCCGATGTGGGT
>NZ_JASLIP010000018.1 GCF_030152825.1 Corynebacterium sp. | reverse complement strand
ACTACTGACCAGGCATCCGCCAACCCGACCCGCATCGACTTCCTCTACCTCAACGAGGAAGAGATGGTCGACGCTGGTGTCACCGACCTCGCCGCGTGCGTCGAGACGATGGAGGAAACCCTCATCCTGCTCGCCGACGGCGACTACCGCATGGCGGGCGCGTCCGCGAACTCCCACGGCGCGCAGATCAACTTCCCCGACGACCCGGAGCACGAAGGCATGCCCGCCAACGGCCCGGACCGTCGCTTCATGGCCATGCCGGCCTACCTCGGCGGCCGCTTCCGCAACTCCGGTGTGAAGTGGTACGGCTCCAACGCCGATAACCGCCAGAACGACCTGCCGCGGTCCATCCACCTGTTCATCCTCAACGACGCGATCACCGGCGCACCGCTGTCCGTGATGTCCGCGAACCTGCTCTCCGCCTACCGCACCGGCTCCGTCCCGGGCGTGGGTGTCAAGCACCTCGCGCTCGAGAACGCAGAGACCGTCGGCATCGTCGGCCCGGGCGTCATGTCCCGCACCATCCTCGGTGCCGCACTGACCCAGCGCCCGAGCATCAAGAACGTCAAGATCAAGGGCCGCTCCGCAGGCTCCACCCAGCGCGCCGCCGACTGGATCAAGGAGAACTACCCGCAGCTCGAGGACGTCCGCATCGTCGAGACGGAAGAAGAGGCAATCCGGGACTCCGACATCGTCATCACCGGTACCTCCACCTCCCCCGACGGCCCGTCCGGCTTCCCATACCTGAAGAAGGAATACCTGAAGCCAGGCGCCCTGCTGCTCATGCCAGCAGCCGCACGCCTCGACGACGACTTCGTCCAGTCCGATGACTGCCGCCTCGTCGTCGACTACACCGGCCTCTACGAAGAGTGGTTCAACGAAAACGGGCCGGACGTCACCTACGAGCGCCTCCTCGGCATCCCGGGCAACCGCTGGTGGGACATGAAGGAAGAGGGCACCCTGCCCGCAGAGAAGCTCGTGAACATCGGCGACATCGCCTCCGGCAAGGCACCCGGCCGCCAGAACGACGACGAGATCTTCTGCTACTCCATCGGCGGCATGCCGGTCGAGGACGTCGCCTGGGCCACCGACGTCTACGAAAACGCCCTGAAGAAGGGCATCGGCACCAAGCTCAACCTCTGGGACACCCCCCGGTTGACCTAAAGCCTGCGGCAACAGACCGCACGCAGCAACGCCCGGTCGTCACAGCACTGACCGGGCGTTTTCCCTACCATTGGTATTGAGAACTGAATACACAACTGAATAACCGCACGACTTGCACACCACAAACGCCAAGAAGCGAAGTGAAACCCCATGGGTAAGTTCAAACCCGGAAGCGAACACACCACCCCAGAAGGCATCCAGAAGTTCATCCGCGACGAAGAGATCCGCTGGGTGGACGTCCAATTCACCGACGTCCCAGGCATCGAACAGCACCTCACCGTGCCAGCGTCCGCCTTCGACGAGGACGCGATCCAAGAAGGCCTCGCATTCGACGGCTCATCCATCGCCGGCTACACCAGCGTCGACAACTCCGACATGATGCTGCTGCCCGACCTCGAGACCGCGTTTGTGGACCCCTTCCGCAAGTCCAAGACGCTGAACGTGAAGTTCTTCGTCCACGACCCACACACCCGCGAACCATTCAGCCGCGACCCACGCAACATCGCCCGCAAGGCGGAGCAGTACCTCGCGGAACTCGGCTTCGCCGACACCTGCAACTTCGGTGCCGAGGCGGAGTTCTACATCTTCGACTCCGTGCGCTACGACTCCAGCACCAACAAGTCCTTCCACGAGGTGGATTCCGTCGAGGGCTGGTGGAACTCCGGCGCGAAGGAGAACCCGGACGGCTCCCGCAACCTGGGCCACAAGGTGCGCACCAAGGGCGGCTACTTCCCCACCGCGCCGTACGACCACATGCAGGACCTCCGCGACGAGATCGGTGAGCACCTGCAGGACGTCGGCTTCGACGTCGAACGCTCCCACCACGAGATGGGCTCCGGCGGACAGCAGGAAATCAACTACCGCTTCAACACCCTGCTGCACGCCGCGGACGACATGCAGACCTTCAAGTACGTCGTGAAGAACACCGCGAAGTTCAACCAGAAGTCCGCCACCTTCATGCCCAAGCCGCTCGCCGGCGACGGTGGCTCCGGCATGCACATCCACCAGTCCCTCTGGAAGGACGGCCAGCCGCTGTTCCACGACGAGAACGGTTACGGTGGACTCTCCGACATGGCCCGTTACTACATCGGCGGCATCCTCAAGCACGCCGGTGCTGTGCTGGCGTTCACGAACCCGACGATGAACTCCTACCACCGCCTGGTGCCGGGCTTCGAGGCGCCGGTGAACCTGGTGTACTCCCAGGAGAACCGCTCCGCCGCGATCCGCATCCCGATCACCGGCTCCAACCCGAAGGCCAAGCGCATCGAGTTCCGTGCGCCGGACCCGTCGGGTAACCCGTACCTGGCGTTCACGGCTGCGATGATGGCCGGTTTGGACGGCATCAAGAACCGCATCGAGCCAGGTGATCCGGTGGATAAGGACCTCTACGAGCTGCCGCCGGAGGATCTCAAGGACATCCCAACCGTGCCGTACTCCCTGGACGGGGCGCTCGAGGCACTGGAGGAGGATCACGACTTCCTCACCGCCGGGAACGTGTTCACCGAGGACCTGATCGAGGCACACATCCGGTACAAGTTCGACGAGGAGATCATGCCAGCCCGCCTGCGCCCGACGACGCAGGAGTTCGAGCTGTACTACGACTGCTAGTCGGTTCGAGTAACGCCCCACACCTCGGCGTTAGTGCCCGGGGCGTGGGGCGTTACTATGCCCTGCGTGACTAAGAAGTTTCGGGCACTCCCGCCGCCGGGCCCCGCGTGAGGCGGCAGCCTCATGGGCACCTCGATCGTCGCGCGCCTACTCGTCGAGAAGGACATGATGATTGGCGCGAGCATCTTCACGGCGATCGCGTACGTCATCCTCGTGGCGCTGACCATCGGATTCGCCCGCTACCGGCAGTCGAGCTTCCAGCGCACCACCGTGGCCGAGTGGTCGATGTTCTTCATCGGCATTCTGGCGCTCGGTGCTGCACTTTCTGGACTGACGGACGTCCCAACCTACCGCCTCCTCGGGTTCTGGATTGGCGCACCTGTCACCACGGTGACGTGGGCGATCCAGCTATCCCGCTTTTCTGGGACACCACGGTTTACGTGGGGCCTGCCGCTGGTTGGGCCGATGATTTCTGCCTCCGTGGCGGGCTGGCTGGCCCGCGATTACGGGCAGATGTACCACGTCATGGGCACCGCGTTCTTCGTGATGTCGCCGCTCACCGCCGTGCCGGTCTTCGCGCACGTGTACTGGGCGGCGTGGCACGGCAAGGTGGATCTCTCAGGCCCAAATTCCGCGACCGCGTGGGTGCCGCTCGGCGTGATCGGGCAGTCCACAACCGCGATGCAGATCCTCTATCCCAGCACGACTTCCGTGTATTACGGCTACGTCGCGCTGGTGCTCGCGGTGCCGCTGGCGATCTACGCGATGGTGACCTTCTACCCGAACGTGGTGCGGTGGGCGGACTACTCCCCGGCGTGGTGGTCCTGCACCTTCCCGCCGGGCACCATCAGTATGGGCGGCCACCAGGTTGCGCTGGTCAATGGTTCGGAGTGGCTGGACGCGGTCGCGCTGGCGATCCCCTTCCTGCTTCTTGCGCACTGGACGGCCTGCTCGAGCCGCTTCCTCAGCTGGGTTGCTGAGGGCCGCCGCGGCTCAACCGCCTAGCCCCTCCACACAGGCCGTTTTGGGCTGCAGAATGTCACAAAACCCGCAAAAACTGACACGCCACAGCCCAAAACCGGGTTCGCGACCAGGTTTAGGCGGGGCGAGACCAATCCCGCGCCCAGCTATGCGCGTTTTGCAGAGTTTAATGTCGCTTTTTGGCCAATTTCCGACATCAAACTCTGCAAAACGCGAGAGGGCGGGAACATACTCTGCAAAAAATGAAAGGGCGGGGACTCACTCTGCAAAACGCGAATGAGGTGCGCTCTGGGTCACTCTCGCGGTCCGCCCGTGGCCCGTTTTGGGCTGCAGAATGTCACAAAACCCGCAAAAACTGACACGCCACAGCCCAAAACCGGGGTTCGGAGCTACCCCTGGCAATCCGGTTGCTAGCGCTCAGCCACGCCACCTGGCCCCTCGCGGGCTACCCCTGGTGGCCCGAGGGCACCCCAGGCAGCTCCGGGACCACCGCTGGCATGGGGCGGCGCTCCTTCTTCAACGCCCACGCCAGCACCAGCCCGGACACCACGCACACGACCACAGCGAACATAGGTACGCCGGGCCATGGTGCGGCGACGTTGACGTCCAAAACCATGAACACCGCCCCAACACCGTAGGCCGCAACAAAACCGCCCAACGCAGCAAGAACGCACGCCCGCGTCCCCCGCGCGCCGAAGACCGCGCCGAGGGCCGCGCCTGCCACCGTGCCCATCAGGAAGCTAAAGAACACGCACAGCCCGGTCAGCGCCAACGTCCCCGCCGGCATGCCCGGGCCGTCGCTGGCGTAGCGCACGCCGCCGACGTCCTCGTACCCGCTCGCCTGGACGGTGAAGGAAGCAAAGTCCTGGTAGAAGGTCGGATTCCGGTCCGAAACAATAATCATCAGCGTGACCAGGGCCGCGGCCGCAAGCGACACCACCACGGCAGACACGGCCGCAGAGCGCACCCAGCGGGCAGAACTCACCCCGAAATCGCGCAGCCTCACCGAGCGCGCGGCCGTCACCGCGAACAGCACCGCGAGCACAAGGATCGCGAGCATCGCGTTCTCCGTCCCGCGAGACACAATCAGGCCTCCGAAACCGGCGAGCAGAACCGCTCCCGCGCTCACACCGAGGAAGGTCCGCGGGTTCGTGGCGCTAAAAACTCCGAATGTCATTGTGCGCTCCTTTCGATATAAGAGCTGGCACTGGCCAGGTCAATGAGCTCCGCGGGGTCGAGGTAGCTCACCTCAACGCCGAGGGTGCGCGCGTGCTCGGCCGCCGACGCACTCAGCGGTGCGGCAAGCACGAGCTCAGTGCGTTCCCCCAGGGTTTTCCGCGAAAACACGGGCAGGTCCGCGGCGATCAGCCCCACTTGCTCCGTCAGCCCCCGCAGCACCGGGTGGCGCGTGCGGAGCTGCTCGACGTCGAATGGACCGTGCGGCTCGTGGTCGTGGATGACGATCAGGGTCTCCACCAGGACCGCGAGGTCCTGGGAGTGCTGGGAGGTCAGGACGATCGTCCGTTCCGGGGCGGTGGTGGACGGCGCTGCGTCCG
>NZ_JASLIP010000090.1 GCF_030152825.1 Corynebacterium sp. | reverse complement strand
CTGCTCGCTGAGATCACGATGCAGCCCGTCGTTCGCCACGATGCTGACGCAGCGATTCTTTTCAGCGACATCGTTGTCCCGCTGAAGGCCGCCGGGATGGACGTCGAGATCGTTGCTGGACGCGGTCCAGTCATGGGGGAGGCGGTGCGCACCGCCGAGCAGATCGCGAACATCCCGGACCTCGAGCCCGACCAGCTCGGCCCGATCGTGGAGGGCATCGGGCAGATCCTCGAGCGCCTGCGCACGGATCAGGTGCTCATTGGCTTCGCGGGAGCTCCGTTCACGGTGGCTAGCTACTTGATCGAGGGTGGGCCGTCGAAGAACCATGAGGTCACCAAGGCGATGATGTACGCCGAGCCACAGTTGTGGCACGCGCTCATGGAAAAGCTCAGCCCGATGATCGCGCACTTCCTCCAGGCACAGATCGAGGCCGGCGTGGACGCGATCCAGCTTTTCGACTCCTGGGCAGGCTTCCTCACCGCCCGCGACTACCGGGAGTACGTCGCTCCGTATTCCCAGAAGATCCTCGATGCGGTGCGACCGTACGGTATCCCAATGACGCACTTCGGCGTCGGCACGGGCGAGTTGCTGGTCGACCTGGCGAAGATTGGCCCGGATGTCGTGGGTGTTGACTGGCGCGTGCCAATGAACGTCGCCGCGAAGCGGGTGCAGGAGGCGCTGCCAGACCAGACCCCGAAGGCTTATCAGGGAAACCTCGACCCGGCGGTGCTCTTTGCAGGCCGTGATGTGATCCGCGAGCACGTGCAGCGGATCGCCGCCGAGGCTGACGAGGCCATCGAGCTGGGGTACTCCCGGGGCCACATCTTTAACCTTGGCCACGGTGTGATGCCACACACGGACGCCGACGCCATCACCGCGGCCTTCGAGGAGGTTCACAACTCATGACCACGGCGCGAAAGCCACGCATTGCCGTTATCGGCGGCGGGATCGCCGGAGTCAGCGCGGTCTGGCAGCTGCGCCAACAGCTCGGGGATCGCGCCCAGCTGATGCTCGCCGAGGCCTACGGGCGCCTGGGCGGGAAGCTAAAGACGGTGCGCTTTTCCACCGGCCCCGTGGATATGGGCGCCGAAGCGTTCCTGAGCTTCGACCAGCCATTCATGGAACTGATCGACAAGCTGGGAATGAGCTCCGAGCTACACACCCCCTCTACGGCGCGCTCGTCCTTCCTGGTGGATGGCAAGTTCGTTGACATCCCGCGGGAGACCCTGATGGGCATTCCCGTCTCGGCTGATGCGGTGTCCGAGATCCTAAGCCCTGCGGAAGCTGCCCTGCTGGATGCCGAGCGCGATGGCCAGCCGATGACGTGGAACGCGGGCGACGACACCACCGTGGGCACGCTTGTTGAGGCCCGGTTGGGCAAGGCTGTGGTGGATAAGCTGGTCTCCCCGCTTCTGGGTGGGGTGTACTCCTGCAGCGCCTACGAACTCGGTGTGCGGGCGACCCTGCCACAGCTGGCAGCGGCACTGGATCGCGCAGGCGAGGGAGAGCAGGGCTTCTTCCTGCTCGACGTGGTAGAAGATCTGCTGGCGAAGCGACGGGCCACTGCGGTCGGCGGTGGGGGATCACCGTTCCGCTCCTTCGACAAGGGCTACCGCAGCCTGATCGAGGAGATGATGCGCCAGGCCGACCCCGAGCTGATCCTGAACTCTGCTGTTGAGTCTCTCGGCCGGACCTCGGACGGCCGGTGGGTGATTGATCCACTGGGGACGGTGGACGCCGTCGTCGTCGCAACCTCCGCGCCGACCGCGTCCGTCATCTTGGAGGACGCTGCGCCGGTGGCAGCGGAGGCGTTGGGCAGCGTCGAGCTCTCGAGCTCTGCGGTGGTGGGTATGCGTTTTGCCTCTGACCACGGTATTCCCGAGCGCTCCGGCGTGCTGCTGGGGTCCAATTCGGGCACCGCGGCGAAAGCCTTCACCTTCAGCTCCAAGAAGTGGCCGCACCTCGCCCAGGGCGGTGGGGCTTTCGTCCGCGCCTCCTTCGGCACCAAGGACGAGCCTTGGTACGTCGACGCTAGCGATCGGGCTCTGTTGGCTTACGCTCTGGAGGACCTGGAGCGGGTCACAGGCGAGCGGAAGACTCCGGAGGAGATCTTCGTGCAGCGCTGGCATGGCGGGATCCCGTGCTACGGGGTGAAGCACGCCGAGAAGATGTCGCGGGTGCTGGATGACGTAGCCGGGGTGCCACGTCTCGCGGTCGCTGGTTCGATGCTCCGCGGCGTCGGGGTGCCAGCTACCGTTGCGACCGGGATCGCTGCGGCGGATAAGATCATTGCCGACTTGGGTTAAGGCCCACGCTGCGGGAAAGCAGTGAGCGACTAAAGCCGGGTGCAGCTCCTGAAGACGGAGCAGCACCCGGCATCTTTTTCTGCGGGGGAGCGGTTGGGCTAGATCTGGCGGGGCTCGAGGGTCATCGCGATGCTGTTGATGCAGTAGCGCAGGTCGGTGGGCGTATCGTAGCCCTCGCCCTCAAAGACGTGCCCCAGGTGCCCGTGACAGGTCGCGCAGAGAACCTCCACGCGGCGCATGCCGAGACTCAGATCCTCGCGCAGAACAACCGCATCGTTATCAGCTGGGTCGAAGAAGCTCGGCCAGCCGCAACCCGAGTGGAATTTCTCCGTGGAACGGAAGAGCTCGGAGCCACAGCCGCGGCAGCGGTACACTCCCTCGGTTTCGGTATCGACGTACTCGCCGGTGTGGGGGCGTTCGGTGCCGGCCAGTCGCAGCACCTGAAACTCCTCGGGGTTGAGGCGCTGGCGCCACTGCTCGTTAGAAAGATTCTGGAAATCTTCGGTCATTGGAAAACTATTCACCTTCCCAGGGTTGGGTGTTGTTCTCTTCCGCTGGCTTGCGGTGCCTCCCACCGGAGATGGACGGGGTGGAGCGGTTGAGGAACCAGATCAGCGCGCTGATCGAGATGCTGATGAGCAGCAGCATCCAGCCTACGGTGCCGCGCAGAGTTTCGAAGATTCGCCCGGCCCAGAACCATTGATCCGAGTACCAGCTGTCGATGGCCAGGCACAGGTAGACGCCCAGCCACGCGACTGGATTATGCACTGTCGATCGGCGGAGGAATGCCGTGAAGAGAAGCGGCACGATGAGTAGCGAATAGTACATCTGCCCCAGGGAACTGACGAGGAACACCCCGATCAGCAGCAGCGAGGAGGTGGTGAATGCCCACATCGCGCGATCCCCGGGGCGGGCGGAGTTGCGCCACGGCAGCAGGGTAAAAGCGCCGATAAGTACGAGGACGGCGGCGAGAATGCGCCAGAACCAAATCGTCGCGGTGCTGGCCCCGAAGTACACGCCGACACCGACGATGGAAGAGTTCGCGAAGTCGCGGACCTCGCCGAGGTACGGAACGAGATTGTCGAAGAAGCCCTGGGGCTCAGCCATCAACGTCCAGCCGACGATGTTGCAGGCGATAGGTAGGAGGAGAGCCGCAACAAGGCTTAGCCACTGACGTCGAAAGAAGGGAAGAAACAGCAAGACGACGAACTGTGGCTTGATCGTGATTGCGAGTCCCAGCGCGAGCCCGCTGAACACCTGGGAGGTGGTGCCTTCTCGCAGGAGGAAGTACAGGAACATCGTGGCGAAGAGCAGGAGCACACCGTTGATATTGGCGAAGAGCAGGTTGTTTTGAACGGCTTCGGTGTTGAACACTGCGACGATGCTGAGTGGCCACAGTGCACCGGAAAGGGACCCCAGCCAGGTCTTAGACCAGTCGCGGGCGGTGTAGATGATGTGGCTGAGGATCCCCAGGGCAATCACGATCGCGATGGCGTTGCCGAAGATATATAGCGTCCGCGCCGCTTCAAAACTGCCGAGGGCTGACAGCGGGCTCAGCAGCATCGTCCCGCCCGGGAGGTAGAGATAGTGCGGGTCGGTGGTGGTGTAGTCCTCGGAGTACACCGGCACGCCCGACCAGAAGCGGTTGATGGCTTCCCAGACTGTTGTGAAGTCGTCCGTCGTGCCGCTCTCGTAAGAGGCCCAGATCTTGTGCAGGGCGGTGAGGATCGCCAGCGGCCACAGTGCCCAACTCACCCATGGAAAGCGTTCATCGAAGCGGGTGGTCCTGGCGCTGCCGCGACGAGGCTCGTCCCGGGTTGGCTTCGCGGAGACAGGCGCTGGGGAAGGGGTAGAGTGGCTCATGGTGTCTTCGAGAATATCGTGGGGGTATGAGAAAAGAGGCAACAGTGTAAATACTGCTGCCTCTTCATCTTTGGAGCGGATGACGAGTCTCGAACTCGCGACCCTCACCTTGGCACGGTGTTGCGCTACCAACTGCGCTACTTCCGCGTGCGAATCCACCGTAATGGTGAACTCACCGTGCGCGATACTGGGATCGAACCAGTGACCCCTTCCGTGTCGGGGAAGTGCTCTACCGCTGAGCTAATCGCGCTAGCTTTCAAGTTCAGCCCCGGGGGCGAACTGAGAGGTGGAAACGGGAATCGAACCCGTGTAGACGGTTTTGCAGACCGTTGCCTAAGCCACTCAGCCATTCCACCGTGGCGTGAAACCCGCCTGATGTGGTGATCCTCCACGTAGAGCGGAGAATACCTGGAGCGGATGACGAGACTCGAACTCGCGACCCTCACCTTGGCAAGGTGATGCGCTACCAACTGCGCTACATCCGCGTGCGAATCCACTGTGATGGTGAACTCACCGTGCGCGATACTGGGATCGAACCAGTGACCCCTTCCGTGTCGGGGAAGTGCTCTACCGCTGAGCTAATCGCGCGGTCCTCTAAAATAAGAGTGGAGCGGATGACGAGACTCGAACTCGCGACCCTCACCTTGGCAAGGTGATGCGCTACCAACTGCGCTACATCCGCATCACAACAAAGTTTCACCGGGAACCTGTGGTCCACCAGCTGCACGCTGTGCTGCAGCACTAAACGATAGTCAATCGTGTCCGAAGCAACAAATCGCCAGGTGTAGGGCTGAAAACCAGGTCGTTTTAAAGTCACCTCGTTGTTATTTGCCCGTCATTCTTTCTTGGTGGGGGCGGGCGGGGCACCTGGTGTCGACCTTACGGGAGGTGGTGCTCTTGGGGTGGTCACTAGGGGTCGAGTCGTATTGTGCCGAATATGGTTGCGGCCTGCAGGTTTTGGAAAAGCCGGTAGCGCTCAGCTAGATTATCTCCTGCAAGGTCCTATAGCTCAGTGGGAGAGCACTTCGTTCACACCGAAGGGGTCACTGGTTCAATCCCAGTTAGGACCACGGTTATTAAGGGGCCGGTCGACAACGACCGGCCCCTTTTTCGTCTCGGGCATCCCTGTCTAATTGGGTGGGCGGCGGCTTCAGCTAATCACTGAAAGTCCCTCTGGTGTGGAGTGGCGGCGCGTGACGTGGGGGTGAAGGCTAGGGGGTATGCTCGGGCGGAGTGAAGTTCGCGGGAACTTAATCGAGCGATCGTCCGACTATCTAGATCGGACCCGAACATCAATGGAAGGTGAAGATGCAGTTATGGTTTGCTGACGCACACAAGCTCCGGTCCCGGATTGCGGGCTTCGTAGCGGCACTCGTTACGGGGCTTGCGATGATGGGGGCTGGCGTTGGTCCGGCGGCAGCGCATGACCTCGTGGTCGACTCCACGCCGAAGCAGGGCTCGAAGATCGAAGAGCCAGTCAAGGAGATCTCCTTGACATTCTCGGGTGTTCCTAAGGAGGGCTTTAATCGCATCGCGCTGTCCCGCGATGGCGACGTCCTCTTCACTGGGGAGCCCGATGCAGATGGCCGAGTTTTGAGCATCGAGGTGTCTGACGACGTGGACTGGCAGCCCGGCGAATACACCGTGGGCTACCAGATCACTTCCTCGGATGGCCACGCTACTCGCGGTTCGCTGCAGTTCCAGTACGGCGACGTCGAGTCCTCGGATTCCAGCTCTTCCGAGCAGTCGGAGGAGACGGGGTCTGACGGGTTGGGCGTGCCTACCTGGATTTTCGGCGTAACCAGTATTGTTGTTATTGCAGGAGCTCTCGTTCTCGCCATCGCACGGTGGCGGGGTATCTCCAAGTAGTTTGGGGCGCCCGCCTGCGGTCCTCACCGCAGTAGGGGCGAAGAGCCACGAGAAACACCAAGGAGTCTGAAAACCGTGAAGCAGAACCGCACTGCACTGTCCGCCGTTGTCGCGCTGAGCGCCGCGCTCGCGCTGGCTGCCTGCTCCCCACCGAATGAGAAGGCTACCGGCACCGAGCACATCGACACCGCCACCGTCGGGGCAAAGACCCCGGAGCTGGGCGACAAGACGGACAAGAAGGCCGACTCGGCAACCTCTGAGACGGAGGAGACCACCACGTCTGAGGAGGCCACCGAGGCTGAGGAAACTACCGCTGACGTCGAGCCGGGTGCGGCTAACGACGCCGGTGCCAAGCCTGCAGCAGGCACCTTCAACTAAGCCTTTCTGGTTGGGTCCACATCCCATGCGCGTGGGGTGGAATGCCGGGGACGATTCGTCCGCCCCGGCGTCCCGCTCGCCGCACCAACCACTTCCTTGAGAATCAAGGACTTTTCCGTGAGGTACACCATGAACACAACCGTTGAACACTCTGTGCGTCGCCCTAAGTCTCTGCGCGCTACCGCAGTCGCGCTAATGGGCGTCACCGCTCTCGGCCTGGCCGCCTGCTCTCCTTCGGAGGAGAAGCCTAGCGAGCAGACCGCATCTGAGTCGCAGACCGCTTCTGAGTCGCAGACCGCTGAGAACGCCGCCGAGGGGCTGACCTTCGAAGAGGCATACGTTGGCGCCAAGGGCACTGATAAGGACATGACCGCGGTCTTCGGCAAGCTGGTCAACAACACCGACAAGGAGGTCCACATCGTCTCCGCATCCGGCAGCCTGGAGGCGAAGTACGAGCTCCACGAGGTTGTCGATGGTGTCATGCAGGAGAACCCGGATGGTCTGCGCATCCCGGCCGGCGGCGAGCTCGAGCTGAAGCCGGGCGGTGACCACATCATGATCATGGATTACTCCGAGGAAATCGCCGCAGGTGACGACATCACCGTCACCCTCAAGGCAGAGGACGGCACGGAATACGAGCTGAAGGACATCCCGGCTCGCGTGCAGCAGTCCAGCCACGAGCACTACGGCGACGCCCATGGCGAGCACGGTGATCACGCTGGCATGGAGGGGCACGGCGAGCACGGTGGCCACGGTGCGGGCATGGACGGCGAGGGGGAGCACGGCGAGCACTAGAGCTGCCTCCCACCAAGTAATGACATGGAAAGCCTGGGCCACGTGACCAACGCGGGGCCCAGGCTTTTCCGACATTTGGCTGCGGATAAAGAGACGTAGCAAGGAGAGAAGAAGGTATTTGAGAGATGAGTACTGGGGAGTCTTCGGGATTTTTTAACGTCAGCCGACGTGGGCTATTCGCCGGTGTCGGCGCAGCGGGCGCGGCCGCGGTGCTAGCCAGCTGCGCGGAGGGCGAGGGACGCGGGGGGGACATGCCCAACTCCTCCGGGGACATCGAGGAAAAGTCGACCGTGCCCTTCGACGGCGCTCGACAGGCCGGCATCCAAACGCCACACCAGAGTCACGGGCTCATCGTGGCCTTCGACTTCCACAACACGAACAGCCGTGAGGCCCTCCGTAAGGATCTCCGCCGGCTCATGCGCGTGTGGACCCCGGACGCCCGGAAACTCACCCAAGGTGAGCCGGCGTTGGCAGACCTCGAGCCCGAGCTCAACCTGCAGCCCGGCAACCTGACCATCACCGTCGGCTGGTCGCCTGCTCTCATCGAAAAGATTGGGTCGCTCGATGAGGTTCCGAAGTGGGTTTCCTCCCACACCAAGGGACTGCCGAAGTTCAAGGGCGACGATCTGGACCCAGCGTTTAGCGACGGGGACGTCGTCGTCCAAATGTGCGGCGAGGACTTGACCACACTGTCCCACGCGATGCGGGTGCTGACCCGTGGCGGGCGGGACTACGTCAAGCCACGCTGGACCCAGCGCGGCTTCGTCGACATCCGGGAGGGGCAGACCGCACGCAACCTCATGGGATTCAAGGACGGCACCGTCGTCCCGCGTACCGACGAGGAGTTCGACAACGCAGTCTGGGACGAGCGCAACGGGACCTCGATGATCGTGCGCCGGGTGACCTTCGATATGCCTGGTTGGGAGGCCCTCGACCGCGAGAGCCGGGAGAATGTCTTTGGTCGCAAGGCCATCAGTGGTGCGCCCCTGACCGGAGAAGACGAGTTCGACGACCCAGACCTCAACGCGGTGGACTCCACCGGACTGCCCGTCATCGACCCCAAGAGCCACGTGGGCATTACGGCAGGGGAGGGCAAGCACATGCTGCGGCGCCCGTTCAACTGGGATGGCGAGGTCAATGAGCACGGCGATTCCGGCCTGATCTTCATCTGTTTCCAAGAGGACCCGGACACCTCCTTCACTCCGCTGCAGCAC
>NZ_JASLIP010000044.1 GCF_030152825.1 Corynebacterium sp. | reverse complement strand
GGTCAAGGTCGTCGATTTTAAGGACGCCACAGCCGCCGATTTCGCCGCCGCCGCGGGAGACACCCCGCTGGTCGGTGTTGTGGTCTCCAACCCGGGATCCACCGGCCGGATCCGTGACCTGAGCGGCCTGATCTCCGCTGCGAAGGAGGCCGGCGCGCTGGTCACCGTCGCCGCCGACCTGCTGGCCCAGGTTCTGGTGACCTCCCCGGGCTCGCTGGGTGCCGACATCGCGGTGGGCTCTGCCCAGCGTTTCGGTGTGCCGCTGTTCTTCGGCGGCCCGCACGCCGGCTTCATGGCCTGCGTCGATTCCCTGCAGCGCAAGATGCCGGGCCGCCTCGTGGGCGTGTCCAAGGACGCCGAGGGCACCCCGGCCTACCGCCTGGCACTGCAGACCCGCGAGCAGCACATTCGTCGCGACAAGGCGACCTCGAACATCTGTACCGCCCAGGCCCTGCTGGCCGTCGTGGCGGGCTTCTACGCCGTCTGGCACGGCCCGGCTGGCCTGCGCCAGATCGCAACCCAGGTGCACGGCCGCGCCGTCGCCCTGGGTGTGGGGCTGTCCGAGGCCGGCCTGACCCTGGCTCACGATTCCTTCTTCGACACCGTGACCGTGGATGTGTCCAGCGTCGGCGGCGCGGACGCCGTCCTGCAGCGTGCGGTGGACGCGGGCTTCAACCTGCGGAAGGTCGACGGGGACCACGTCGGAATCTCCGTCGGCGAGTCCACCACTGACGAGGACGTCGCCGAGCTGCTGGCCGTCGTCGCGGAGAAGAAGGGCGCGACCGCGGATACCTCCGGCTTCGAGCTTTCCGCCGGCCCGCTGGCCGATCTCGGCGTGCTGCGTGATGACGAGATCCTGACCCACCCGATTTTCACCGCCATCACCTCCGAGACCCAGATGATGCGCTACATGCGCAAGCTGGCGGACCGCGACCTGGCGCTGGACCGCACGATGATCCCGCTGGGCTCCTGCACCATGAAGCTCAACGCCGCCGTCTCCATGGAGCCGATCACCTGGCCAGAGTTCGCAGGCATCCACCCGCACGTCCCTGAGGATCAGGCCGCGGGTTGGCTGGAGCTCATCGATGACCTGGAGGAGCGCCTGGCCAAGATCACCGGCTACGCGAAGGTTTCCGTCCAGCCGAACGCTGGTTCCCAGGGCGAATTTGCCGGCCTGCTGGCGATCCACCGCTACCACCTCTCCCGCGGCGATGATCAGCGCGACAAGGTGCTGATCCCGACCTCCGCGCACGGCACCAACGCCGCCTCCGCAGCGCTGGCTGGCCTCAAGGTCGTGGCCGTGAAGTCCGCCGAAGACGGCTCCATCCTGCTGGATGACCTGGACGCCAAGCTGGAGAAGTACGGCCCAGAGGTCGCCGGCATCATGATCACCTACCCGTCCACCCACGGCGTGTTCGAGGAGCACGTCCGTGAGGTTTGCGACAAGGTCCACGCCGCGGGTGGCCAGGTGTACATCGACGGCGCGAACCTCAACGCGCTGGTTGGACTGGGTCAGCCGGGGCAGTTCGGCGGCGATGTGTCCCACCTGAACCTGCACAAGACCTTCACCATCCCGCACGGCGGCGGTGGCCCGGGCGTGGGCCCGGTCTGCGTGGCCGAGCACCTCATCCCGTTCCTGCCGACCGACCCGATCTCCGAGCAGTCCGAGGACCCGAACACCGGCCTGCCGGTCTCCGGCGCGCGCTATGGCTCCGCCGGTGTCCTGCCGATCACCTGGTCCTACATCGCGATGATGGGTGACGAGGGGCTGACCGAGGCCTCCCGCATGGCTCTGGTCAACGCGAACTACATCTCCCGCAAGCTCGCGGATCATTTCCCGACGCTCTACACGGGTAAGAACGAGCTGGTCGCCCACGAGTGCATCCTGGACCTCAACGCCCTGACCAAGGCCTCCGGGGTCACCGCCGAGGACGTCTCCAAGCGCCTGATGGACTTCGGCTTCCACGCGCCGACCCTGGCCTTCCCGGTGCCGGGCACCTTGATGGTCGAGCCGACCGAGTCCGAGGACAAGGCGGAGCTGGACCGCTTCATCGAGGCGATGATCACCATCCGCGGCGAGATCCAGGAGATCATCGACGGCAAGGTCACCGTCGAGGAGTCCGTGCTGCGCCGCGCACCGTTCACCGCATTCAGCGTGACCCGCGACGACTTCGAGGAGGCCGTCTCCGGCGGCAAGTTCTCCCGCCAACAGGCAGCCTTCCCAGTGGACGGCCTGCGCCACACGAAGTACTTCCCGCCGGTGCGTCGCATCGATAACGCCTACGGCGACCGCAACCTCGTGTGCTCCTGCCCGCCGCTCGAAGCATTCGCTATCGAGGACTAAGACCCCAGCACGTTTGAAGGAAGGTTTTGCAATGACTGATTCTGCAAGCACCCCGAAGCACACCGCCCTGCACCACGTGCACGAGCAGCTCGGCGCCCGCTTCACCGACTTCGGCGGCTGGGACATGCCCCTGAAGTACGGCAAGGAGCTCGACGAGCACCGCGCCGTCCGCGAGACCGTCGGTGTCTTCGACCTCTCCCACATGGGCGAGGTGGAGGTCTCCGGCCCGCAGGCCGCGGAGTTCCTCGACTACGCCCTGATCTCCCGCCTCTCCGCCGTGAAGGTCGGCAAGGCGAAGTACTCCATGCTGTGCACCGAGGACGGTGGCATCGTGGACGACCTGATCACCTACCGCCTCGCGGATGACGACTTCCTCGTCGTCCCGAACGCCGGCAACGCCCCGCGCGTCGCCGAGGCCCTGGCGCAGCG
This sequence comes from Corynebacterium sp., assembly GCF_030152825.1. Lineage (GTDB taxonomy): Bacteria > Actinomycetota > Actinomycetes > Mycobacteriales > Mycobacteriaceae > Corynebacterium. Next base: position 7,646 of record NZ_JASLIP010000044.1, on the reverse strand, counting down.
CGCCGAGGGTTTCGACGTCACCGTCGTGGACCAGACCGAGGACAAGTCCCTCGTCGCGATCCAGGGTCCGGAGGCCGCCGAGGTCATGCACGCGATCGTCGAGAACGTCACCGACGCCCCGGAGGCTTCCGGTGCAACCGAGGACGTCAAGGGCGCGGTCAACGGCCTGGGCTACTACGCCGCATTCAAGGGCATCGTCGCCGGTCAGCCGGCACTGATCGCCCGCACGGGCTACACCGGCGAGGACGGCTTCGAGATCATCGTGGACAACGATGCCGCCGAGCAGGTGTGGAACGTCGCGCTGGGCAAGGCCACGGAGCTGGACGGCCTGCCCTGTGGTCTGGCTGCCCGCGACACCCTCCGCCTGGAGGCGGGCATGCCGCTCTACGGCAACGAGCTCAACGACGAGCTCACCCCGGTCGACGCGGGCCTGGGGATCCTGGCCGCGACGAAGTCCAAGGATTCCTTCGTGGGCCGGGACGCGATCGTGGCGGCGAAGGAGAAGGGCGCGGCGCGGGTGCTCATCGGCTTGCAGGGCGAGGGGCGCCGCGCAGCCCGCAGCGGCTACGCGGTCCTGGCCGGCGAGGGCGAGGACGCCCAGCCGATCGGCGAGGTCACCTCGGGTGCGCTCTCGCCCACCCTGGGCTACCCGGTCGCGATGGCCTACGTGGATAAGGCCGCGACCGAGGAGGGCGGGGCAGCCGCCGTGGGGCAGACCGTGCAGGTCGATATCCGCGGCAAGCAGTACCCGTACCAGGTCGTGGAGATGCCCTTTTATCAGCGCGAAAAGTAGGGCAGCTGGGGCTTGACCGCCCCGCGCTACCCCTATTTCACGTTTTTGCAGAGTTTGAAGTCGGAATACCGCAGAAAAGCGGCATCAAACTCTGCAAAACATGAAATGGGGGTGGCCCAGCCGGTCCCGGGCCTAGGTATCCCCGTGATATCCGCCGCAGCGGGCTGGCTGTGTAGTACAGTTTGCCGTGTTCGATGTGGTGGGGATTACACCCTAGGCCCATGTCACGCCCACAGTTTTTGAAGATGATCGTGAGGAGCGACCATGACTGCTTTGCCTACTGACTTCCTGTACTCCGAAGAGCACGAGTGGGTTAACACCACCGACATCACGGAGGGTGAGGTCGTTCGCGTCGGCATCACCCACATCGCTGCGGAGGCTCTCGGCGAGATCGTGTTCGTCGAGCTCCCGGAGGTCGGCGACGAGATTGAGGCCGGCGAGCCATTCGGCGAGATCGAGTCCACCAAGTCCGTGTCCGACATCTACGCACCGGTCTCCGGCGAGATCGTCGCCGTGAACGAGGAGCTCGACGACAACGCCGGGATCATCAACGAGGATCCGTACGGCGAGGGCTGGCTCTACGACGTCCGCGTCTCCGAGCCGGGCGAGCTGATGGACAGCGCCGACTACGCTGCTGCCAACGAATAAGAGGCGCTGACGCGCCGATCGGGCGGGGAGTGAGGCTGGCTGCCAGACTCGCTCCCCGCTTTCTGTCGCTGTAAGGGGAGGCGGACTAGGCTGAACGACATGAGTGGATCGATTGTTGCCCTGCTCATCGGGCTGATTTTGCTCGTTGTGGCGGTGTGGTTGCTGAAGCACGCGAACTCCCAGGGGGAGTCCGGTGGTGCTGCGGCAGCTAGGCAGTCGGTTCCTCCCGCTTCTTCCCTCCCGGACGCCGACTCCACCGACGACGACGGCGACGCGAACGGCGCTGCGTCGACCGCTGGGACGGTTCCTTGGGGGACCGATGGCAGCGAGGTCGCCGACGAGCCGGCCGACCGTGCGAATGAGGGTGCTGTCGCGGACCCGGCGGGGGAGCAAGCCCAGCCAGAGGACGCGCCGGAGCTGGCCACGGAGGCCACACAGGCCCCCGAGGAGGGGTCAGACATGGTGGCCGCCGCGACTGCCCAGGGCGGGTTGTTCGCCTCGATCCGCCGCCGGCGCCGCCAGTGGGCTGCCGCGAACGGGGCGGAGTTCACTCGTGAGGATCTCGAACTGCCGCAGGAATGGCCGATTGCCGCGTTGCACTCGGTGAACGTCTCTCCCATTCGGGCCCTGGCCAAGGACGTGGTCAGTGGCTTCTGGGAGGGGCACGAGTACCACGTGGCGGACCTGGGCGAGGGCACGCTCATGGCGATGCGCCGGGCGGCCACCTCCCCGGTGACGGTGCACTACTCCCGCGAGCAGGGGGTGACGGAGGGGCTGCGCCGTTCCGAGCTGCTGGATCAGCCGCCTTATGCGGCCTATACCTCCGACGTGCGGGCGCTCGACCGCATGCTGGATGTCCGGGTGGAGGATAGCCTCGCAGCGCTGAGCCAGGTCGCCTCCGACGTGATCTGGGGCGGCGACTGGGTCATCCTGAGCATTAGCCGGAAGCTGGATTTCAGCATCTGGCTGCGGATCCTGCCGGAGCTGCTCTCCCTGGCGCATGCGGCGATGGTTCTTCCGCCACGCACGATGAGTGTGGTCCTGGAGCTGGAGAACGCGGACCAGACGCGGGCGCTGCCGGGCACTGCGGTCTCTCTCAGCCCTGCCGGTGCGGGATCTGCTGATCGCCCGCAGGGCGAGGGGACGTTGCAGGAGACGGCCGGGCGGGAGCGCGGCGAGGAAAACGAGAGCCCGGCGGGGGAGGAGAAGGCACGGCCGGGCTACCTGCGTCCCGTGGGGCAGACCACCACCCCGCCTATGGCGGAAGGGGAAGCAGACCAGGCTGCCGCGCCACCGAGCTCAGAATCGATCGCTTCGGAAGTCTATGCCGGGCAAGAAAGTGACGAATCATCTTTTTCTGATCGTCCGCATATTGAGCGGCCGGCTAATCCGGTGGAATTCCCTAGCCGTTTCGATCGGGGGCGTGAGGCGGACCCGGGTGATGATTTCAGTGAATCGCTGCTCGGAATGGATTCAGAGAATATCCCCCTTATTGGGGAGGACCCCGACCATATTTCTGCATCGGTCGGCCAGCGCCCCCAAGTTATTCGTGCGGATATTGAGAGGGCGCCCACAATCTTTAGCGACGAGCTGTCCGCCACCGCTGCGGAGCGACGGGGGCAGCGCCGCCGTAGTGGCCGTCACCGCGCCCCGGATGCGCGCCATGCACTGCCGTCCCCGATTGAGCCGGTTGAGGCGGAGATTGAGCTGGTAGAGGCGGAAATCGTCGAGCCGGATGACGGCAGGGACGGGCATTCGGACGGGCGTTAGCATCCCTAGGTAGCCAGTTATCTTCAGACCCCGGGGGCGCGAGTAATCACGTGCTATCTGCGCCTTGATCGTCGAAAGGCGTACGCAGAAAAAGATTTCGTGCCATTCGGCTTCTGGGAGATTAAGCGCAAGGGCTCCCTGCCGAAGGCGGGCATCATCATGTCCCTCGTCGCAGGCCTGTTCCTGGGTATTGACTTCACCGCCTGGAATTACTCGATCTTCTACGTTGGTGCCGGCATCGCGGCCATCCTGCTGAACCTGCAGGTGATCGTCGTGCCGATGCTGGCGGCGATCTTTGATAAGTACAAGATCCCGCCGGTATCCTGCTGCTCTCCCCGGTCTCCTCGGTCATCATCGCTTGGCCGCTGTTCGGTGAGATCCCGTCCCTGCTGCAGTTCCAGGGTATCGCCATGATTCTCGGAACGGTGATGTACCAAAACGGCCTGTTCGATAAGTGGCTAGGGAAGAAACAAAAGACAGGCGATGTCGGTAACCCGGAGGACGCAATCGAAGACGAACTCGTCCGAGAAGGCCTCGCTCCGGGACGCTCACCAGATGAGGCCAAGCCTCTGCGGGACTAAAATAAGCCCCTCCGGGACTAAAAGAAGACTGTGACTCCGCTTCATACGGAAGTGCGACCACGAAAAGCTAGCGTGGTCTGACCCTTCCACGAGGCAACCCACCCAATGCGCCCTCGCTCAACGCGAGGCCCACTGGGTGGGTTTTGTTTTTCCTCCGGTAACTTAAAGAACAGACAAGCTTTCAACCCTCCTTCGGAAGGAACGCGTCCCATGGCACAGGAAACCCCCTCCGTCGACCGCGCCCCCGCTGCACGACTCGCAGAGCTCGTCAAGGAGCTCGCCGTCGTCTACGGTAAAGTCACCCTCTCCTCCGGCAAGGAGGCCGACTACTACGTCGACCTGCGCCGGGCCACCCTGCACGCAGAGGCCTCCAAGCTCATCGGCCAGCTCCTGCGCCAGTTGACCAGCGACTGGGAGTACACCAACGTCGGCGGGCTGACCCTCGGCGCCGACCCGGTCGCCACCGCGATCATGCACGCCGGTGAGGGGGTCGATTCCTTCGTCGTCCGCAAGGAAGCCAAGAAGCACGGCATGCAGCGCCGCATCGAAGGCCCGGATATCGCCGGCAAGAACGTGCTCATCGTCGAAGACACCACGACCACCGGCAACTCCCCACTCACCGCCGTCGCTGCCGCCCGCGACGCCGGGGCGAACGTCGTCGGCGTGGCCACCGTTGTGGACCGTGACACCGGTGCCCGCGACGTCATCGAGGCAGAGGGCCTGGAATATCGCCCGCTGCTCGGCCTGGCCGACCTCGGCCTGAACTAGGCCTGCCCGCCGACGCGGTGGAGCGATAGCCGCGCCGCGAACCCACAAGGAGACACCGATGCGCAGCACCCTGATGCAGAACCGAATCCTGAGCCACGTGCTGGAGCGAGCCGCCGAAGGCACCCGCGCCCTGCGCACCGCCGCACGCCACCCACACCCGGGGCGCATCGCCTACCTGGCCGCCGGGGCTGTCTCCGTCGCTGCCGCGGCCACGCGTTCGGATCGCATCACGCGAGCCGTGAAGCCAACGCTCATGCCCTTGCTCGCAAGCACCGTCCTCGTGCCTAGTGCCACCGCAGATAACCCGCGCTCCTGGCGCAATATCCGAACCCCCAACGCGAGGCAGGCGCTTGTCCTGGCTGGTCTTGTGGGCGGCTGGCTGGGGGATATCACGCTGATGAATACCCAGTCCCGCAGCCCGGAACCGACCGAACGCGCCGCAAACCTCAACCGGGGTGCGGCGTGGTTCAGCGCCAACCAGCTGGCCTATATCTGGCTGCTCGCCAAGCGGGGCGCCCGGCCGTCCCCAACGGTCGCCGCGGCCCACCTGCCGGTCCTGGCAACGGGGCTGGGGCTGGCCAGCTGGAAGCTGCCACAAGCCCTGCCCGCCGCCGGCGGCTACGGCTCCCTCCTGGGGGCAACCAACGTGCTGGCACAGGACCCGGCCATCCTTCGCGACACCCCAGAGGCAACTCCCGAGGACTATGGCCACGCCCTCGGCGGAACGCTCTTCCTGCTCTCCGACGCCCTGATCCTCAACCGCCTGACCCTGTTGAAGCACGCGCAGCGCCCCACCGCGCCCACGGCTCTCAAGATCATCGACGCGCTCACCGACGGCGCGGTCATGGCGACCTACGTCATCGCGCAGCTGCTGCTCGTCGACGGGATCAATGGCGCCCTGCGTCAGAAGAAAGAAAAGACCGCGCAGTGAACCACGAAGACAAGCCGGACATCACGCACCCAGGCCATCAGCCGGCCCAGAAGCCGGAAGCCAACGGCCACTCCGGAAAGGGGCCGACCGAGTGGTTCGAATCCCGCGTCGGCGTCGGCCCCTGGGAGCAGGAATACCCCGGGGTGCCGCTGCCCACGGAAGAACACTTCGACCCGGAACTGCTCGCACACGGTGACCGCCGAAACGTCGTCGACGCCTACCGCTACTGGAAGATGGACGCCATCGTCGCGGACATCGACTCCCGCCGCCACGAGTTGCACATCGCCATCGAGAACTTCGAGAACGACGCCAACATCGGCACCGTCGTCCGCACCGCCAACGCCTTCGCGGTGGATACGGTCCACATCGTCGGACGCAAGCGCTGGAACCGGCGGGGAGCGATGGTCACCGACCGTTACCAGCACCTCGAGCACCACAAGACCGTCGCCGAGGTACTCGACTATGCGGCGGAGCGGGACCTGGCGGTCGTCGCCGTGGACAACACTCCCGGCTCCGTGCCACTGGAAACGGCCGAGCTGCCGCGCCGCTGCCTGCTGCTGTTTGGCCAAGAAGGGCCCGGCGTGACTGAGGAGGCGCAGCGTGGGGCGCGGATGACCGTCTCCATCGCGCAATTCGGATCCACCCGCTCGATCAACGCGGGCGTGGCGGCGGGGATCGCGATGCACGCCTGGATCCGGCAGCACGCGGACCTCTCCCAGGCCTGGTAAAAGCTGCAAAACTTCGCGAAAATCGCCCGGATTGGGCAGACTTAAAGGCGTGCACGAACGTTGGGATCACCGGGCCGATCTGGCCCAGCAAGCAATCACGGACCGCCACGCCTCGAAAGTATGGGGCGTGCCGCGGACTAATCTTGCGGTGATCGCCTGGCCGCCCCTGGCCCGAGACAAGGCCTTTTACCGCTGGCACTACTGGTGGCAGGCCCACTACGTTGACTGCCAGGTGGATGCCACTCGCCGCCGCCCATCCAAGGCCCGCCAACGTGAACTGCGGGCCACGCTGCGTGGCATGCGGCTGCGTAACCTCGCACCGCTGACCCGGAATAACTACTACGACGACAAGGCCTGGCTCGCGCTGGCCATGTGGCGTGCGGAGCAGTACACCAAGGTCAAGCGCGTCTCCGCCCGCAAGGATCTGGAGGAGAACATCCTGGAGGGCGTGGACTCGCTCACGGGCGTGCTGCCGTGGCGCAGCAACGAGACCTTCTATAACGTCCCCACCAACGGGCCGGTCGCGATCATGGCGGCCCGCACCGGGCGCCTCGACCTGGCGCGTCAGCTGGTCGACTGGATTTGGGAAAACATGCTCAACGAGGACGGCCTGGTCATGGACGGGCTGTGGATGCGCATGAACGGCCCTGTCCCGGAGCCCACGATCCACAGCTACTGCCAGGGCGTTGCCCTCGGGGCCTGCGTCGAGCTGGCCGTCGCCGAGCGCGAGCAGGCCCGCGTCGGGGAGGACGAGGTCTCCGACGCCGGGATGGACTATGTCTACCGCGCCTGCGGCCTCATCGACGCGATCTCCGAGCACCTGGCCAACTCCAACTACGTCATCACCGCGCCCACCGCTGGCGGCGACGGCGGCCTGTTCAACGGCATCCTCGTCCGCTACCTCGCGCTCGCGGTGGAGAAGCTGCCGGAGCTGGGGTCGCGCACGCGCCAAGCCCTCTCCCAGGCGCGCCGGATCGTGCTGCACTCCGCCGAGTCCGCCTGGCGCTACCGCCTGGAAGTGGACGGTCTGCCGGTGTTCCCGTCGCGGTGGGATCGGGACGCGACGTTGCCGCATTCCGGTGGCCTGGTTGGTGCGACGATCGCCGGGGCGGTGGCTAGTTCCGACATCGCGGAACGGGACCTTTCTGTGCAGCTTTCCGGATGGAAGCTGATGGAGGCTGCCGCGAGCATCACGGCGCTGGAGGCTGCCCAGCACGAGCAGCGTAACTAGCGCCCCAGCTTCTAGAGAAGCCCTGGTCGTAGGGGATTCCTTGCCACGCGACTTTGCTGCGTGCCCCCTCAAACGGGCGGGGACCGGCGGGGCTGCCGACGCGTAGAATGAAGTGAAGGCATAATTCAGGTGAGTAAACCATGCTGAGCGGGTGGCCCACGCCGCCCCGAAGCGGCACATAGGAGGCAAAAATGGC